>DATJNC010000079.1:0-30128 GCA_035508395.1 Terriglobales bacterium
GTGTTGCGGCGCGATATCGAAGCGCTGCGCATTCCTTCGACTGTTCCCGGTCAGCCACCGATTGGACTCACTAAGAATTTCGTCATTTACGACGAAACCGACCAGCAGCAAGTCGTCAAGAGCGTCATGCGGCGGCTCGGACTCGACGACAAAGAGTTGACGCCGCGTGCAGTGCTCTCGCGCATTTCATGGGCGAAAAATCACATGCTCGATCCGCAGGAAATTTATCTGCAATCGGCCGATCCGAAAACCGAGCGCATCGCGCATATCTACGAGGAATATCGCAAGGAATTGCGCAAGGCCAACGCCATGGACTTCGACGATCTGCTGCTCGAGGCAGCGCGCCTGCTCAGGTCGGTCGCGGCGGTTCGAGAATACTACAATCGCCGCTTTCAATACCTTCTCGTCGACGAATATCAGGATACGAATCGTCCGCAGTACGAGCTGATGCGGCTGCTCGCCGGCGACCGGCACAACGTCTGCGCCGTGGGCGACGAAGATCAGTCGATCTATTCCTGGCGCGGGGCCGACATCCGCAACATCCTCGAATTCGAGCGCGATTTCCCTGAGGCGAAGATCGTCCGGCTCGAGCAGAACTATCGCTCCACGCAGAACATCTTGCAGGCGGCATCGGCGGTGGTGGCCAATAACGTCCGGCGCAAGGGCAAGAATCTTTGGACGTCGCGCCAGGGTGGGGCGAAGGTCGGATACTACGAAGCTCCCGATGGCGAGAACGAAGCGCTGTTTGCCGCTGACACGATCAATCGTTATGTACAGCGAGCCGCTGAAGATGGAGAAACTGCGCGCGCGGCCGTTCTTTACCGCACCAACTCGCAGTCACGCCTGTTTGAAGAGGCCATGCGCCGCTACCAGCTGAAGTACCACGTGGTTGGCGGGTTTTCGTTCTACGAGCGGGCCGAGATCAAAGACATGATCTCGTATTTGAAAGTGATTCAAAACCCCGACGACTCGGTGTCGCTGCTTCGAGTGATCAATACTCCGGCGCGCGGTATTGGCAAGACGACTATTGAAACGATCGAACGGCTTGCGCTCGAAACCGGACTTTCGCTCTGGGGAGCAATCGGCGAGGCAATCTCAAGGCAGTTGCTGCCGGCAAGAGCGCTAGCGGCACTGGAAAATTTTCGCGACCTGATCGAAGACGCGCGCGCCATGCTCGCTGGGACTTTTTCCGATCGTCTGCTGGAACATGCGCGAGGAGAGATTGCCGAGGCTGGTGGCAACGTTGCCCGGCAAGGCCCACGTATGGCCGATGAACCCTCCGACGACACCGACTTCGACCCTTCGAATTTCAGTTTTGATTTCGGCGCGAACGACGAAAGTGCGACCTCTCAGTCTGCTGGTTCAGAGGCGGGTAGTGATGCGGAATCCGCGACATCTGCGAAAGATGAATCCCGACCCGATCCGATCGAGGGTTTTCGCGCGCCGGGTTCGGCAGCCAATGCTGCCGAGCTGCTCAAGTTTCTCATCGACCGCACCGGGTACATCAAACAACTCGAAGAAGAGGACACTCCCGAAGCCTATTCGCGCGTTGAAAACCTTCGTGAACTGGTGAACGCTGCCATGGATTCCCGCGACCGCGGCGAGACTCTTGATCAGTTCCTCGACCATGCAGCCCTGGTCAGCGACGCTGATCAATATGACGAACGCGCACAAATTACACTGATGACGCTGCACGCGGCGAAGGGATTGGAGTTTCCACTGGTGGTACTGGCTGGCATGGAAGAGGGATTGTTTCCTCATTCGCGCACGCTGATTGAGCCCGACCAGATCGAGGAAGAACGGCGCCTCTGCTACGTGGGTATGACTCGCGCCATGGATACTTTGATTCTGTCGCGCGCCGTGTATCGCCGTCGCTATGGCACAGACATGCCTGAGGCCAGCGTGCCTTCACGTTTTCTGGAAGAAGTCCCGATGCAACTCGTCGAGGAACTGGGGGGATCACGGCGGCGGTCCACCGGTTACAGCGAGCGTCCTTCCTACGTGGATCGTTCACCTGGCAGGCATGATTTCGAACGAGATGCCTCAGGCCGTCGCGCGGCCTCATATGGGAGTGAGACAACGCACTACTCTTACGAAGACGAAGATCAAAGCGCAACGTGGGATCCCGCGCGCGTGACGGCAAAAGCGAAACCAGCCCGGCCGCTCCGAAGCTACAACTCGATCGACAACATCGCCGATTTTTTCGCCTCGCGCGGCAAGAAGTTCAGCCGACCAAAAATGCAGCTCGAAGAGCCCACGGGGAAGCGCGGATTTCGCCCCGGACAAAAGGTCAAGCACCCGAAATATGGCGAAGGTACGGTCTTTCGCCGCGAAGGGGATGGGGAAGATGCCAAGATTACGGTACAATTCCCTCGCTTCGGTTTGAAGAAGCTGGTGGAGAAGTACGCACAACTGGAGCAGGCATAAAAGAGATTTGGTAATTTCGTAACCGGGTGATTTCGTAATTCAAAATCAACCTCCGAGACGCAGAGAGCGCTGAGGTTCTTGAGAGACAATCTTCACGATCACGGCGTCTGGCGGTGAAGGATAAAAGAAAACATACATGGCAGATACCAAGAAGCTAGGGAAAGAACAGCGCAAGAAAGCAAAGCGCGCTTCGCGCAAGAAGATCAAAGCCGAAAAGCCGAAAAAGGCTCGCGACTATGCTCGTGGATCCAAGAAACGCAAAGTAAAAAAGATGGCTCGCGGCCAGGCAAAACGGTAAAGCAGCATAGAAGGCGCGGTTCTAAACCGCGCCTTTTCGTTATCGAGTGAGGAGACAAGGTCTCTTGCCACAATCCGCCACCGAACCCGACGCGGCTACGCAAAACAAAAACCAGCTGCTTTGTTGCAAATCCATCGACAAGCTGATCTCGGAAGCAGAAGATCCGCAACATCGGCTGAGTAAGTCGCTCGGCCCGTGGTCGCTGACAGCACTCGGCATCGGCGCGGTTATCGGCTCCGGGATCTTTGTCCTAACCGGGACCGCTGCAGCTGGCGAATACTTTCAGGCGCCGTCCATTCTGCACGCACAGGTGCTCGACATCATCGTTAACTTCCTGCGCGGAGGCGGAACGGCCCAGGTTCTGATGCATGGCCGCCCGGCGGCTGGCCCTTCCATTGCGATTTCGTTCTTTCTCGTCGCCATCGCGTGCAGTTTCGCCGGACTCTGTTATGCCGAACTCGCGTCGATGATCCCCATCGCAGGCAGCGCTTACACCTATTCGTACGCCACGCTCGGCGAGATTTTTGCCTGGATCATTGGCTGGGATTTAATTCTGGAATATGTCGTCTCAAACGTTGTGGTCGCGATCGGCTTTAGTGCCTACACCAAGGCACAACTCGCTTCTTTTGGCCTCGACCTGCCCGACAAATGGTCGACTCCCGTCTGGGAATCGGGCCATTGGACCGGCGCGTACTTCAACATTCCAGCGTTTCTCATCATCTTCATTCTGACGGTTCTGCTGGTCCGGGGGATCAAAGAATCCGCCGAAGCCAACAACGTGATGGTAGCGATCAAGATCGGCGCCATTCTCACTTTCCTGGTCGTCGGCGGAGCGCTAGTACATCCGGCCAATTGGAAGCCGTTTGCACCTTCTGGGTTTGGCGGGATCGTTACCGGCGGCGCGATCGTCTTCTTCACCTACATTGGGTTCGATTCGGTCTCGACAGCGGCCGAAGAATCGCGCAATCCACAGCGCGATCTGCCGTTCGGTATCATCGCCTCGCTGATCGTCTGTACGCTGCTTTACGTCGGCGTTTCCATCGTGCTGCTCGGCATGATGAGGTACACGACCTTCGTCTCCGGAGAAGCCGCAGAAGCGCCCGTTGCCTACGCACTAAAAATGTTGGGAGCGAGCCGCTGGTCGCGTTCGATCATTGTGGTAGGCGCGCTGATGGGGATGATCTCCTCGCTGCTCGTCTTCCAGTACGGCCAGGCACGCATCTGGTATGCGATGTCGCGTGACGGGCTCTTTCCCCGGCTGTTCTCCGCCGTGCACAAGAAGTTCAAAACGCCGCACTGGTCTACGTGGATCGCGGGCCTTGCTGTCGGAATTCCGTCTGGCATATTCGCCATCAGCGATGCCGCTGATCTCTCGAATATCGGCACGCTCTTCGCCTTCGTGCTGGTCTCGCTCGGGGTGATCATCCTGCGCCGCACCCAGCCCGATCGCAAACGCGTCTTCCGCGTCCCGATGGTTCCATGGTTCCCGCTGATCTCGATCGTCCTCTGCGGAGGGCTTATGACCGGCCTCACGGTCATCACCTGGATCCGCTTTGTCGTGTGGCTTGTACTCGGCCTGCTCATCTACATCTTCTACAGTCGCCATCACAGCGAGTTCTGCAAGGCAAATCAGAAGTGAGAAGTTAGAATGCAGAAGTGAACGAAAGCCTCGAGCCACGAGATCCGAGACGCGAGTCGGTAGCGCTCGGGTTCGAGGCTTGTAACTCGTGGCTCGTGACTCTGCCGAAGGCCGAACTGCATCTCCATCTCGAAGGTTCGATCGAACCGTCTACGCTTCTTGAGCTTCGCCAGCGGCACGGAGAAACGGCTGTGACCCTCGCCGAAGTCGAGCAACTCTATCGCTTCACTGACTTCGCGGGGTTCCTGAATGCATTCAAAGAGATCACCGGTCATTTGCGCACACCCGACGACTACGAATTCATCGTCTACCGCTTGATGGAGCGGTTGAAGGTGCAGAACATCCTTCATGCTGAGGTGACAGTCTCTGTTGGCGTATGTCTGTGGCGCGGACAGGATTTTCCTGCAATCTTTGAGGGCCTCGAGCGCGGGCGACAGCGCGGAGAGCGCGAGTTTGGCGTGTCGCTGCTATGGATCTTCGACGCGATCCGCCAGTTCGGGGCCGAGAAGGCGCAGCCTGTGCTTGATCTAGCGATTCAGCTTCGCGATCGCAACGTCGTGGCTTTTGGCATCGGAGGAGACGAAGTTAAAGGTCCGCCTGAACTCTTTTTGGAGGTGTTTGGGCGCGCTGCCGACCACGGGCTACATCTCACCTGCCATGCTGGAGAGAGCGCAGGACCTGAATCGATCTGGGGAGCGCTGAACCTGAAAGCTGAACGCATCGGACACGGACTAACGGCCGGTCAGGATCCTGAGTTGATCGAAGAGCTGGCAGAGCGCCAGATCCCGATCGAGATCTGCGTCACCAGCAACTTGCGAACGGGATGCTGCGGGGACGTCAAGCAACATCCTGTGCGGAGGTACTTCGATGAAGGTCTGATGCTGACGCTTAATTCGGACGACCCCGCTATGTTCCGGACATCACTGACGAACGAATACCGGCTTGTGCAGCAGCACTTTGGGTTCAGCGATGACCATCTGCGAGAACTCGCGCGCAACTCGTTCGAAGCGTCGTTTCTTCCTCCGGAAAAGAAGATCGAATTCCTGAACCAGTTTGATAGCGTGACGGCGCGGCCGTAGGAATCCCCACGGTTTGCCCGTCACACACAACCCTGACACCCGTCACACGCCAATGTTCGTGCCCGCCTATAATGCTTGCCTATGAAACTGGAAGAAAAGATCGCCGAACTCAAGCGCCGCGACCAGCTCGCCGAAGAAGGCGGAGGCGCCAAGCGCCAGGAACGTCAGCATAAAGAAGGCAAGATGTCGGCTCGCGAGCGGGTCGAATTCCTGCTCGATGAAGGCACGTTTGAGGAGACCGACAAGCTGCGCACGCATCGCTGCCATGACTTTGGCATGCAGGAGCAGAAATATTACGGCGACGGCTTCATCACCGGATATGGGCGCATCGAAGGCCGGCTTGTTTACGTCTTCGCGCAGGACTTCACGGTGTTTGGCGGATCGCTCTCGGAAACCAACGCCGCGAAGATCGTTAAGATCATGGACCTCGCGGCCAAGATGGGCGCGCCTGTGATCGGGCTCAACGACTCAGGCGGTGCGCGCATTCAGGAAGGCGTGATGTCGCTCGCGGGTTATGCCGACATCTTTCTACGCAACACGCTTTATAGCGGAGTGGTCCCGCAAATCTCAGCCATCATGGGGCCTTGCGCTGGAGGAGCAGTCTACTCGCCTGCGATCACCGATTTCATCCTGATGGTCGACAAGACCTCATACATGTTTATTACCGGTCCTGATGTGATCAAGACGGTCACGCACGAAGAGGTCACGAAAGACCAGCTTGGCGGAGCGCACACGCACAACGAAACCAGCGGAGTTGCGCACTTCCTCTGCCGTGATGATGCTGAATGCCTATCAATGGTGCGAGAGCTGCTCAGTTTCATTCCTTCGAACAATCTCGAGGATCCTCCGCGCAAGGCTTGCACCGATCCGGTCGATCGGCTGGATGAGAAGCTCGACACACTCATTCCCGAGCAGTCGAATATGCCGTATGACATGAAAGACATCATTCGGACCGTGGTCGATGACGGGTATTTCTTTGAGGTTCACGAGCATTACGCGA
Organism: Terriglobales bacterium; assembly: GCA_035508395.1. Classification (GTDB taxonomy): domain Bacteria; phylum Acidobacteriota; class Terriglobia; order Terriglobales; family Acidobacteriaceae; genus Acidiflorens. Next base: position 6,444 of record DATJNC010000079.1, read on the forward strand.
CCAACATTGTGGTCGGATTTGCGCGGCTGAATGGGCGATCAGTTGGTATTGTTGCCAACCAACCGGCAATGCTGGCGGGCACGCTCGATATCAATGCGTCGGTCAAAGGCGCGCGCTTTGTGCGCTTCTGCGACTGCTTCAATATTCCGCTGGTGACGTTTGAGGATGTGCCTGGATTTCTGCCGGGGACCAATCAGGAATATGGCGGCATCATCAAGCACGGAGCGAAGCTGCTCTTCGCGTTTGCCGAGGCGACAGTGCCGAAAATGACAGTAATTACGCGCAAGGCTTATGGCGGAGCTTATTGCGTGATGGCTTCCAAGCACATTCGCACGGATGTGAATTACGCGTGGCCGAGCGCAGAGATCGCGGTGATGGGGCCAGAAGGCGCGGTTGACATCGTTTACAAGCGCGAGCTGGATGCGGCGAAAAATGGCGGAAACGGCTCGGAGCGAGATCAGCTGAGACAGGCGAAGATTGAAGAGTTCAGGAATCGGTTTGCGAATCCTTATATTGCCGCTGACCGCGGATTTCTCGATGCGGTGATTCAGCCGCGCGAGACGCGCAAGAAGCTGATTCAGGCGCTGGAAATGCTGGAAACGAAGCGCGACAAGAACCCTCCGAAGAAGCACGGAAACATTCCTCTGTAAGCAGGCTGCAGGCTTCGGGTCAAGCGGGGGATCGAAAGAAAAACGGGGTAGAAAAAGAAGGCGCGAGAGAAGGGCGAAAGGATGATTCCCTACCTCGCAAAAATTAAGAGTCCCGAGGTGATGTTGGTCTTATTCGTCTCGGCCAGTAGCTCGCGTTTAGACCCTTGCTGACCTTATTCCTACAACTCCCTTGCGGGTGCATTGTAAGCCGATCTTGCTCGGGCTCCGGGCTCACCGCCAACCGGATAAATCAGTCCAACGCCTCGGGACTCTATCTTGCCTTCGACGTTCGTTCCTGTTCGCCTCAACCAGCGCTTGGCATTTGACCCTTGCTTGCCCTCCTAAACCAACCTCGCGGCGGCTTAAGTGACTTCGCTTGAGCCCCGGACCTCACACCAACCGGGTAAACTTCAGAACGTGTCAAAGAACGATTATGGTTTTACCACGCCCAGTTTTAGCGTCAATCAAATTAGCGATTTTGTAACTGCTGTTTTATCAGTGGAGTGCAGGCCATCCACAGGCGGGTGACGCGGAAATTGTGCAGCTGCCCTTGTGCATATCGAGGGTCGTCAATGTTTATGCGGTTTTTCGGCGCTTCAGGAATGCGAAATGAGTAGCGCGGATCGCCCATAAATTGAATATTCGCTGTGCAAAACATTGGGAATGCTTGAACGTTGCGGGATTTGATTCAATCGGCGCGATTTCTGCGCGTCCCATTTACAATGCGGCGACTGCTAGATTGCACGAATCGCTGATCCGAGACATGTCTTTTTGCGAAAGCACTGAAGATGACTGATTCCTTTAATCGCGCCGAATCCGCAGCTGCGTTCATCCTTTCGAGAACGCAACTTCGTCCCAAGATCGGACTCGTCCTGGGCTCTGGCCTGGGCGCGTTTGCCGATGATCTCGGCGAGGCGGTTCGCATTCCTTATGCCCAGATTCCGGGCTTCCCGCACTCGACCGCGATTGGGCATGCGGGGCAGCTCGTCATTGGCAAGTCGGGCGACGTGCCGGTTGCTGTCATGCAGGGACGCGCGCATCTTTACGAAGGCTATTCGGCGGCCGAGGTCGCGTTTCCGACGCGTGTGCTTGGCCGGATGGGAATTCGCGCGCTGGTGCTGACGAATGCTGCGGGCGGAATTAATCCCGCCTATGGGAAGGGCGCGCTCGTCATGCTGAGCGATCACATCAATCTGCAGGGGCAGAATCCGTTGATGGGCGCGAATGATGAACGCTTTGGGCCGCGGTTCCCGGACATGACGTACACGTACTCGAAGCGCTTTCGCGAGATCGCGCTCGACGAGGCGAAGAAGCATTCGATTGCTCCGCATGAAGGGGTGTACGCGGCGCTTGCCGGCCCGAGCTACGAAACGCCGGCGGAGATCCGCTACCTGCGAACCATCGGGGCCGATCTGGTTGGCATGTCGACGGTTCCGGAGGCGATCGCGGCGCGGCACATGGGAATCGAAGTGCTGGCGATTTCGTGCGTGACGAACATGGCGGCGGGAATTGTGGACAAGCCGCTCGATCATGAAGAAGTGCTCGAGGTCGGACGGCGGGTGATGGGTCAGTTTGTCGCGCTCCTCAGGACGGTGTTGCCGCGGGTAGCAGCTGAAATTTAAAACTGAAGCTTCAGAGCGAGTTGGATAACGCGTGGTCCGCCGCCACCGAGACCGGGGTTGGTTTGCGCCACATCGGGCGTTTGGGTGATGAGGCCTTGCCCGGTGCTCCCTGGATTCACGAAGAAGTTGGGCAGTGCGAAATTGGGATGATTGAAAATGTTGAAGAATTCTGCACGCAGCTGCAGATCAGCCCGTTCGCGAATGCGCGTATTCTTGAGCGCGGCGAAATCGATGTTTACGAAGCGCGGACCATAGATCTCGTTGCGTCCGAGGTTTCCGAAACTGCCTTGGGAGTTCGGATCGGTTGCGTCGTTGGGCTGGGCGAAAGCCGCGCCATTGAGAAAGCCGATCGTGTCGGGCGCCGAGCGCCAATTGGAATTGATCGGATCCACTCCGGGAACCACATCCGGACGTTGATGAAAATTTGACGGGCTGGGGAACTGATCGAAGTCGACCCCGCTGGTGTCGTTGGCGCTCACGATCGGCACGGGCCGCCCGCTTTGGGCGGTCACGATGGTGTTGAGCTGCCAGCCCTGGGTCAGCTTTTTCGGACCGGCGAAACCTGGCAATTCGTAGGTGAACGCGGCGATAAAGCGATGTCGGGCGTCGAAGTTCGAGGGCCCATGCTCGCTATGCAGATCAAATGAATTCTGCGGGAGAGCGACCGTGGCAAAGTTGTAGTCGATTCCGTCGGAAGCATCATCGAGTGATTTGGACCAGGTATATCCCGAAAATCCCGATAGGCCATGCCAACTGCGCGTGCGCAGCGTGGCTTGCAGCGCGTGGTAAGTCGAAGCGCTGAAGGTGCCGAACTCATCCATGAAGCCGTAGTTGGGGTTGGGACGTGTGCCTCCGGCGTTCGGCTGGTTGGCATCGAGCAAGCGCACGAGTTTTGTGCCCTTGCTGCCAACGTAGCCGAGTTGCAGGGCAAGTCCATCGTTCAGTTGCTGCTCGAGGTTGAAATTCCAGTTTTGCGAGTATGGCGTGACCAAGTTGCGAGGCGTGAAGAAGATGTCGACGCCGGCTGGTGGAGTCGTGGGCAGCGGGTTGGGCACAGTGAGGACTGGGCCGCCGACATTCGTTCCATTGAAGGCAGTCGGATCGTAGCTGTCGGCAATTGAGAGAACTGACTGCGGTCCGATCGGATTCGTGACCAGGCCCGCGGAGTTGGTGAAGTTGGCGATGAGCAAGTCTTGCGGGATGTAATCGTAATAGACTCCGTAGGCGCCGCGAATGACCGTCTTCGGAAGGGCGTTCCAGGCAAAGCCAAGACGCGGACCAAAGTTATTGAGGTCGCGTTTGTAAGCGCCGTTTACGCCGTCGGTGCCCACGATGGCGAGGTTGCCATCAGAGCCGAGGTTGGAGAGCAGGTTGTGCGCCTCGCTGAGCGGGCCGAAATACTCCCAGCGCAAACCGAAATTCAGAGTCAATTTGCGAGTGGCGCGGAAATCATCCTGCGCGAAAAATGCGAGACCGTTGTTGTAGGTAGTGCGCTGGGTGTTGCCGGCATCGGCGGAAGGAAAAGTGTCGCCGAAGTAGTAAGCGACGAGGGTCAGGGTGCCCTGATCATTGCAGCCGGGAGCTGCGGGGCAGGCGTTGAGGGTGGTTGGGTCTTCCGCGCTGAAGGAAAAGAGTCCACGCTCGAGGTTGTCGTTGAAACTGTCGATCGCGATGCGCCGGTACTCGCCGCCAAACTTCACGGTGTGGCGACCTTTCAGCCAGGTGAAGTTGTCGAGAATCTGGAAGGTTTGACTGGTGCGGCCGCGCGGAATGCTGAAGGCGGTGGCTCCGAGATTGTCGAAGGTTCCGCTGAAGTCAATTTCAGGAAGGCCGAGTTTGCCTGTGCCCCAATTCAGGTTCGGGGCCGAATAATCGACATTCGCATCGAGCGAGGCGAACGAGGTGCGATAGCGGCTGTAACCGAAACGAATTTCATTGATTCTGCTTGGGCTCAAACTGGAAAGCAGGCTTGCAGAGACAAGTTGCGCGCGGGTTGGCGAGGTCTGGGAAAACTGCTGAAAGCGCGATCCGGCGCCGAATCCCAGACCGCCAAGAGGAAATTGTTGCTGATTGTTGGCGAAGGCGTATCGGCCTGAGAGATATTCCGCACTGGTGAGCTGATGGTCGATCTTGAGGATAAAAGTGTCGAGGCTGTTGGTATCGTGGACTCCACCGACTGCCGTTCCGGCGACGCCATTGAAACCGGTTGCAGCGGGAAATTGGTCGAGGATGGCAGTGAGAGCGCTGCTGGGCGGAGTGGGGGCGAAGTTGGTCGAGCCGGCGGCGACAATCGCCTGCGCATTCGCGATCTGCTGCGCGGTGGGGACCTGAAAGCTGAAATCAGAGGTCACGCGCTCGCGCTGGCCTTCATAAGCACCGAAGAAAAATGTTTTATCGCGGATGATGGGCCCGCCGATCGAAGCTCCGAACTGGTTGTTGCGAAATTCGCTTTGCGGGATGCGGTTGCCCGAGTCGTCTGTCGAGCGATTGAAGTAATTTCGGGCATCAAAGACATCGTTGCGCAGAAATTCGAACACGGACCCGTGAAGCTTGTTTGTTCCTGATTTGGTAATGATGTTTACGATCGAGCCGCTATTACGTCCGTATTCGGCAGCGAATTGCGATTGAAGATTGAACTCCTGAATGGCGTCGATCGGGATGAGTGAAGCCGGCGCGCCGCCAATACCCGTCTGATTGAAAGCTGAGTTGTTGAAGAAGGGATCGTTGTTATCGGTGCCGTCGAGCATGTAATTGTTCGAGCGGTCGCGATTGCCGTTGATAGAGAACTGACCGAATCCGCTTTGGACGGCGGCAACGCCAGACGGCTCGACCGTCGCGCCGGGAACGAGGGCGACTAGCTTGCCGAAATCGCGGCCATTGAGCGGCAGATCGTTGACCAGACGCCGCTGGACCACCTCGCCCAGCACGTCACGGCTGGTCTCGACAAGAGGCGCCTCTTCGGTGACGGTGACTTGTTCCTGTTGTTTCTGGACGCTGGTCAAATCGAAGTTAGCAGTGGTGTCGAGTCCGACGTTCACCAGCACGTTTTGTGCGGCCGGGGACAACTGGTTGGCCTGCGCCGTCACGGTGTACTCACCGGCGGGCAATTCGGCAATCACATAACCGCCATCGGCACTGGTGACGGTTTCGCGCACGAGGCCGGTGGCGATGTTTTTGGCTGATACTTTGGCGTTGGGCAGAACGCCTCCGCTGGGGTCGGTGACGGTTCCGCGAATGGAGCCGCGGAAACTTTGGCCGGAGGCGCTAATGGCGAATAAGCAGATGGAGACGATGAGAGCAACCAGGTAAATAGGTTTGGCAGTACGCATAAGAAACGGTCCTCAATGATTTTTGCGTGGAATGAAAATTGGCTGCGGCGACTGTATGTTGTAGGCGGCGGCGAAGTTGCTCTGGTTGAGGGCAAAACTGGCGCGGCCTCGCGAATCGATGTAGAGCAGTGGCTTCTTCAGCGGCACGTCGCTGAATGTTTTGACAAAGGGCAGCTCGATCTCGCGGGTTCCGATCCTGGCCTTTAAGTGATCGCCATGCTGATAGCCGAGCTTTTCAAAATCCTCCGCGCTGATGTTGGTGACCAGATTTCCGAACGGACCATCGAGCGCGATGACTTCACCGGTAAGCCCATGGTCATCCACGGTAGCGCGGTGAATATCAAGCCGAATGTAATCCTTTAGTTCGGGGCCAACGGTGGTCCAGCCATCTCCGCGAGCGAGGTGAGCGCCGACCGGCGAAAAAATGTCGCGTCCGTGAAAGGTGGAGGAGATTTTGGCGCCGATCATCCAATCAGGATTGGTAATGTCGCGGATGCCCTCGACGCCATCGCGATCGGCGACCATCGTGATGAGGCCGTTGTCAGGAAGCACGAAAAACTGCCCGCGCTTCGATTTCACAACAATCGCTTTGCGCGTGCTGCCAACTCCGGGATCGATGACAACCACAAAAACCGTGCCAGAAGGAAAGTAGGGCGACGCCCCAAACAGAAAACGCGCGCCATCGGCGATGTTGAACGCTTCAACCTGATGGGTTAGGTCAACGATTCGGAGGTTGGGAGTGATGCCATACATCACACCTTTGCACAGCGCGACCGAGTCATCGACCGTGCCGAAATCGGTCATGAATACCACGGTGGGTGGCTGAGTCGCCTGCTGCGCCGATAGGGAACACGCCAGCAATAAAAGGCCAACCAGGAGACATCTCCAAGGAAATGATTGCGGCTGCAACGGTGAGAGCGTCTTTTGGCAACAGGTGGCGATTTGCATGGAGTTCTTCCCTCCTATAAAGACGAGTAGTTTACTAGAGATTCGGGAAAGCGCAACCTCGCCGCGACCACACGATCACACGGGTCAGAGAAGCACGTGATACGCCGGCACGGACGCGCTTGCTCTATTGGAGAAAAGATATTGTACCCAAAAGATTGCCTGCCTAATCGAAGGCCAAGGGTAGTGTGAGTCTATGCATGGGTGTTTGAACGAATATAATCCAGGTTGGCGAAGTCATCGTCGAGGAGACGTGAGCAATGTCGAGTGTCATTCCGGAGAAATACCGCGACCTATTTCATAAGAAAGCTTTCGCGAGCCTTGGAACCCTGATGCCCAATGGCAGCCCGCAAGTCACCCCAGTATGGTGTGATTTCGACGGCGAGCATGTGATCTTCAACTCGGCAAAGGGGCGTCAGAAGGACAAGAACGTCCGGCGGGATCCTCGCGTGGCGCTGGCCATCATCGACCCCGATAACCCCTACCGTTATTTGGAGATTCGCGGCAAGGTGGTCGAGATCACCGAAGAGGGCGCCGACAAGCATATCGACAAGATGGCGAAGAAATACCTGGGGGTCGACAAGTACCCCTATGGCCAGCCTGGCGAAGTGCGGGTGATGTACAAGATTGAGCCTGAGCACACCACCGTCATGGGATAAGGCGAACGGCTGATATCCACAAATCTGTAGCCCTCAAATCGACATTCCGCAAGAAACTGGACTGGCGTTGATCGGCACTATCCAGCCCTGTTTTTTGTGCTTCCCTTTCGAGCTTAGCTGCGTCCAACAAAAGAGATTTGCTCGTCCAAAACGTGAGCTGACTTTGGATTATTTTTATGGAAGGTTTCGGCGCGAAATCGCGGAACTTTCCAGGCGGCTGCGCGTACCAATTCAGTGGGGAGTTGTTCCGTTCTGCAGGGAGGATTTATGGATGTCGGGAAGAACATTGTCGGGAAGACCAACGGTTTGCACGAACTGGCAGCTCTCGGAAGCGAGATTCCTGTGAATCAGGTTGTGCGAGCTGCGCATGAAGAACTGCGGCAATTGCTGCAGCAACGCGCGGAGATTATGAAGCGCATCGGCACTGTGAAGCAGACAATTGCCGGACTGGCCAATCTTTTTGGGGATGAAGTGCTGGGCCCTGATCTGCTGGAACTGATCGATCGCAAACCGAATGGCCGTCAGCCTGGATTCACGAAAGCCTGTCGCCGCGTGTTGATGGACATTCGACGTCCGATCGGAGCACGCGAGGTGTGCGCTGAGCTGGAACGACAGGCTCCCGCAATCCTCTCCCGGCACAAGGACCCGCTCGCCTCTGTCACAACCGTGTTGAATCGCCTGGTGGATTATGGTGAGGCGCGTAGTTTGAGCAATGATCGTGGGCGGCGGGTGTGGCAGTGGGTCAGCGAATCGGAGCAAACAGCGAACGGGCTCGCGGATCGAATGTCGGCATAAGAGTTCGCGTCGTTTAAGCTTCTGCGCTGGGCGGATCCAGCTTTTGGTGTCGCGGTACGAATAGTTCTCCGCGAGTAGGACTTCTTCGACTCCGCCGGTGATTCGCCATCCGAATCCTCTCGCTGTGCCCAGGATGGCATCGGTACCCCCGAGCATCATCAGGCTGGCAGCAGGCGGCCTTTCTCCAAATGCCGGATTATATGCGCGTAGCTTGCCGCATGCGGGTCGTGCGTCACCATGATGATGGTCTTGCGGAAACCTTCGTTTAATTTCTTCAGAATCTCCAAAATTTCGGTCGCGGAGTTGCTATCGAGGTCACCGGTCGGCTCGTCAGCGAGAATGAGCGTGGGGTCGCTCACAATCGCGCGCGCAATTGCGACGCGTTGTTCCTGTCCGCCAGAGAGCTGCTTGGGCAGGTGATGGACGCGTTCTTCGAGGCCGACAAGTTTGAGCGCAGTCATCACGTGGTCACGGCGCTGTGCCGGTGTCATCTTGGTCAGGAGCAGCGGCAGTTCGACATTTTCAAACGCAGTCAGCACCGGAATAAGGTTGAACGTTTGAAAGACGTAGCCGACGTGGGTATTGCGCCAGCGCGCCGATTCAGCATCGTTGAGTTTGAAGACGTTCTCGCCCATCACCAGCAAGTCGCCAGCGGTTGGACGATCGATCGCGGCAATCATGTTGAGCAGCGTCGTCTTGCCGGAGCCCGAAGGCCCCATGAGGGCCAGAAACTCGCCCGCGGCGATATCGATCGAGACGTTATCGAGCGCGGTGACCTGAAAAGCGTCGCGTTTGAAAATCTTGCTGACAGTGCGTGCCTGAACGACCTTGCCGGCGACCGCCGTCTGATTCGGAGTGGTTGCAGCTAAGCTCATGACTGTCCTTTGATTCGAATCTTCTGCCCGTTTTCCAGATTTTCGGGCGCGGTTGTGATGACGCTCTCTCCGCCTACCAGCGAATCGACGAGATATCCTCCCGAGCGCTGGCCTTGCACGTGAAGATCGCGGCGAACGGCTTTCCCATTGAAGGCAAGAAAGACAAATTTCGCGCCATCTTTATCGCGCAGCGCCGTGGTGGGAATAAAAACGTATGACTGTTTGGCGGCCGAGGTATCGAGTTTCTTAGACGGAGCCTTGAATTGCACGGTTGCGTTCATCTCCGGCCGCAGATAAGAGTCGGGTTGCAGAATCTGCACCTTCACCTGGACTGTTGCCTTCTGACGATTGGCTTCGGGCGACATCTCGGCGATCTCGCCCTTGTAGGAGCGGTCTTTGAAGGCGTCGAGCGTGACAATGCCTTCCTGGTGGGGTGAGAGCTTGGCAAAGTCGTCCTGGGCGATATCGAGTTCGACCTGAATATCATTGAGATCGGCGAGCGCGACCACAGACCCGCGTGGACCGCCTTCGGCCCCGCTGGCAAACTGGGCGGTGACGAGTTCACCTTTCTCGGCGGTGCGTTCGAGGATCGTGCCGGTAACGGGAGCGCGAATCACCGTGGCATCGAGTTGCGATTTCGCATAATCCATTTGGCCCTTGGCCGTGTCAACATCGGCGCGGGCGCGGTCAATCTCCTCGATGCGAGGACCGAGCTTCATCAGGCGGAAGGCCTGTTCCAGAGAATTGGCACGCTGCTGGTCGGCATCATACTTTGCCTGCGCGTCGTCAAGGCTTTGCTTCGAGACCACTCCCTGGGCAAACAAATCGCGGGTGCGGTCAAGCGTGATCTTGTCGTTTGCCGCGGTGGCGCGCGCTTCTGCCAGATTGTGGTCCGCTTGCTGGATTTCTTCGGGTCGCGAGCCGTGCTCGGCCTCAGCAAGCCGTGCCTTGGCGCTTTCCCACGCGCCGCGAGCCTGCTCATACATGGCGCGGAATTCTTCATCTTCGAGCCGGACGAGCACCTGACCTTCTTTGACTTTGTCTCCTTTTTCCACGCCAATCCAGGCCACCCGGCCGGTCACCTTCGAGTTCACGCTGATCTTATGGTGGGCAACGACGTAGCCGCTGGCCGAGAGCACGATGGCGCCCGCTGGGTCGTTGCCTTCGGGTGTAGCGCGCACAATCTCAACTTCCGCCGTATTGGAAGCGAAAACGCGATAGACGAGGGCGACCATCCCGAGCAGCACGACAAGCGAAATACCGCCGATAATGATGCGGCGCGACCAGGCGGGCGGGTCTCCGCTGCCTTCACGCAAGGAATGGTCGATGCGCAGGCTCTGTAAATCATCGTGTTTGGTGTCGAGCGGCATTCGAACCCCGCCAGAGTGCAATGCACCCGGTCTCAATTTTAGGCCATTCGCGTTAGCGAATTGTGAATCCCGATGGGCAGTCCCCCAGGGGCCAATACCCCGCGATTTATTGGCACGTGCACGGACGGCGCAAAGGCCGTCCCCTTCAAAGCCCGGGCACTCAGAGTTCGTCTGCACGCACAATACCGTGCCTGCAATTCGTTGGGCACGAAGTAATGCGCTCGAAATTCCTCAGGCGCGGAGCGAGGTCAAAATGTCCTGCCGCGCCGCGTGCCACGCAGGTGCAAAGCCGCCGGCCAGTCCCATGATGACTGCGAAAGCAACGGCAACAATAACGACTCGGGTTGTGAGGTGCAGGCTGAAAACGGTTTCGCTGAACGTGAGCTGGTTGCCGATGCCGGTTGTCATGCCATTAAAAGGAAGAACGAGAACGATGCCGATGAGAGCCCCGAGCAACGAAAGCAGAATTGCCTCGATGACGAATGAGGTGAGAATACTCGGCCGAGAAAACCCTATGATGCGCAGCGTGGCAATCTCACGCGAGCGATACGAGACGGCGGCATACATGGTGTTCATGGCGGCAAAGCTCGAGCCGATGGCCATGATGATGGCTACGACCATTCCGATGAACCTGATCGCGCCTCCGGAACTGGTCTGTTTTTCGTAGTACTCGGTCTCGAGCGTGCCTTCGAGTTTCAAGCGCTGATCGTCGCTGACCCGGTTTTTTAGTGCGTCGGCAGCAATCGGATCGGTGGCGCGCAAATAGACCGATGCGTAGCCACCCTGCCGATCGAAGTCTACGGCGATCTGGTTCACATCTCCCCAAATTTCAGAATCGTAGGCAGTCCCGCCCGAGTCAAAAACGCCGACGACCTTCCATTGGCCCTTGGCAAAATCCATGCTGTCGCCAACTTTGGCGCCATTAAAACGATCGTGAACGGATTTGCCGACCACCACTTCGCGTTGTCCCGTTTCAAACCACCGGCCTTCCACCAGCTTAAGCTTGGGTTGATTCTTTTTGTCTTTTTCATCCAAACGGATGGCAAGGCCGGCGGGCATCAAGCCGCGCACCGAAACGTTGACATCACCGGTTCCATCTTTGCGAGGCAACACCGCGACCACAACCCATTCCCCGGAAGCCAGCGGTTGCCCCTGGGTATCGGTAGCAATACCGGGTAAAGTTCGCAGCGTAGGGAAAAGATCGGCGTCGAACCCTCCTGAGAGTTCTGCGGTCGAGCCTTTGCGCATCACCAGCACGTTCAGCGGATCGCCACTCGCCATGAAGGCCTTGTCGAGTCCAGCCAGCAGCGCCATGAGAAAAACGGCGGTCGTCACTGTGAGCGCAATGCCGAGCGCGGTCATCACCGTGAGGCCTTTACGCAGTTTCAAGTTGCGGATGTTGTAACTGAGCGGGATCGCCATAATTTTTATCTCGCTAGCCGATGTGCCGCAGGCCCTCCACGATGTCGAGTTTGGCCGCGTGATAGGCGGGGATAACGGCGCTCAGAAAGCCTACACCTGCAGCCACAAAAACCGCGGTGATGAGGGTGGGGAATTTCACGCTCATACCCAGAAAGAAGAAGCCCATTCCTGGAGCGTGGGCGATTCCACTGACGAGGCCGATCGCGAGCAAGCAGCCGAGCAGTCCGCCGAACAGCGCGATGGTGATAGCCTCACCGATATAGAGGCCGAGAATCGTGGGCCGGGTAAATCCGAGTGTCTTCAAAACCGCCACTTCGCGCGTGCGCTCGCGGATCGACATGGCCATGGTATTCGCCGAGACTAGAAGTGTAGCGAAGACAACCGCGAAGCAAATGCTCAAGATGAACGCCTTCACATTGCCGAGGCTATTGATAAAGTCGAGTTGGAAGGCTTTTTCGGTCTCCGTCTTGGTGGGCTGCGGATAATTGTGGAACATTGCATCGATGTTCTCGGCGATCTTTGGCACGTCGGCAGGCGAATCTGCGAGTATGTTGAACGTACCGGTCGTGCCCTTGGCAAATGAGACTGCTTCCTCAACGTACTTCCAGTTGAAATATGTGCTGATCGTCGGTTGAGGAGCGATGAAGATGCCGCGAATGGTTAGCTCCAGGTCGACGGGAAAAATCGTGCCTTTAATCACGATTCTGTCGCCGACCTTCCATCCATACTTCTTCGCGAGTTCGCTGTCGACGACGCAACCCGCCTGATCGTGCTGCCATGCCTCCAACTGGTCAGCGGGAATTTTGTAGTCCGTCATGACAGCGAAGATCGTCTGCGGATCGGTGCCAAACTGAGCAAAAAAGTTCTTCGGCTTTGCGTCTTTATACTGACCGCCGAACCACTGCGTGGGCGCGACCGCAACGACGCCTGGAACCGTCTGAATTTTCTGCTGATAGTAGATGGGCATGCTCTGGGTCAGAGAGACGCGATGCCGGGTGATTAATCGCAGCGCCGACTGCGCGCTGCTTTGCTCGGTGTAAAAGCCCCGCCAGATGGTCATCATCACCGTGAGCAACAGGAGCGAGAACGTGATGCTCAGCACCGTCAGGATGCTTCGCCGCCGATTCCGAAACGCGCTCTTGGTGATGAAACTGGTAATGGTCATGCGGCTTGGGAATCTCCGGGGTTGGAGCGCGGACTCTTGCCAATTACTCCTAGGTCGAGAATAAAGCAGCTTGGACTTCGCAACAACTCGCCTCCATGATGATTGGCCGGGCCTACTGTCGTTGCGTGAGACATGGTTGACAAGGCCAGTCTGTTTATTTTGAGCACAAAAAGAGGGCGTAGCCTCGACTATCTATTGATCAGTGAGCCGTTTCTTAGCACGTGGATCACCACCAACCCCACAAAGACAAACATGCTCCAGAAGTGCCAACGCCGAAGTTGTGTACCGCCAGGGGATGAACCCTTGATTTCGCCTTTCAACATCAAGCCCAGACTGAGCTGCAGGACCAAGAGTGCCAAGGCCAGCGTGGCCGCCCAGATTCCCACCGCGTCCGTTCGCGCCATCACAGGTCCCATGACGAAGGTGGAATGGGCTGCGACCAGCGCACCTAAGGCGTATCCCAACCAGTAGTGCGGCCATAATTTTGCTCGCAGACTCATAACGCGCACTGGAGTTTGCCCGGTTGCTCCTTGCCCGGGAACTCTTCGCGGAGCACCTCTCAGAATGTATGGCAAAGCAATTTCGACGCCCGTGGTGAACATTGCGGCCCATCCTGTGAGGCTCATCAGGAGAAAACGAAGCATGAGGAGGCCTATTGAACCGTGATGTATCCAGTCAAAATCACGATCTGCTCCGCCTGAAGCATGCGATCGTCCATCATTCGTGCAGTCACATGAACAATCGCTCCCGGATGCAGGTCAGAATTTTTTCCCATGACTATGGGAGTTGCAGCTCCGAAAGCGATCTTTAGCGTGCTGTTCGTGCGCCGATATTCCGTTTCGGTCTCCTTTTCGAGAGCGTTACCCTCGAGATTCTTCCCACTCGCAACCGCCGTCAGCTGCAACACTACTTTCGCCTGATCGCCGACCTTCAGATGTGGCGCGGAGGCGGCGACGGTTGTCTGAACTTCCATCCGCATGGCTCTTTCAATACTGCGCCACATGGCAAAAAGAGACAGCAGAGCCAGGGCGACGAGGGCGCCGATCCAGAGCAGGTTTCGGCGGGAATTGAATGAAGAGAATGCCACGTGAAACTCTCCTGGAAAGAAGGTTACGTGGAGGAGTCTGCACCCTATATCTGGGTATAAGGTCAAGGCTTATAAAGCACGGGGCTTACTGCGGGCAGTCCGCGTTCCGGGGGCCAAGCACTTCGCAGGAAAATCGGTTTCGAGCCGGCCGATAAACCAACGGAGCTGGCGGCGCATGGTATTCAGTAATCGCAGCTTGTGCTCGACTTGAGCCAGGCGGCAACGCGCAAGCGCAGCCATCTCGTGCATCTGTCGCGGGCGGCCAGGTTGGCCCACGGGCGATTTTGCGATCGAGCGGTGCAAAGGAAGCAACTGGGAGATCTCGCTTAGAGCAAAACCCAACTCCTGCGAGCGACGGATGAAGCAAAGCGCTTCCAGGTCGCGTTCATCATAGCAACGGTAGCCGGATTCGCTCCGGGGAGGCGCGGCGAGTATCCCTCTTCGTTCGTAGAAACGAACGGTCTGAACATTCACAGCGGCCTTAGCGGCAAGCTCTCCAATTCTCATTGGCACATTTTGGACTTCGCTCCGGCAGGACGTCCAGAGCGGCGGAAAGGGTGGATATTGAAGGGACTCGAGGATACTGGACTTCAAAGGCCGGACTCGCGAGCTTGTTGTTTTCCGGGCGGAACAATCCTCGACGAAGCACGAATTTCCGGTACTTTCGTAACTCTCGCTCGTTGGGCGAACGACTATATCCTATGGACGGCTCTCCCCCAAAGTTCTCAGCCAAAACAACCTAAGTACTACTGCGGCCTAGGACCGCGAGGCGACTGCAATGGCAATGATGTTTGGCCGGTTCGACATCCAGAGCGAAATCTCGAAGTCTGACACCGCCTTGATTTACAAGGCGATGGATACCGAAAGCAATCAGGTAGTGGCGCTCAAGACGCAGACTCTTGAGCTGCTGGGCGAGCGTGCGCAAGGTTTTGTTGAGGCCCTGGTCGCCGAAGGTGAGCGGACACGCGAATTGGCCAGTCAGAACATTGTTCCGCTTTATGGAGCCGGCGAAATCGACGGGCAATTCTGCGCGGCCATGGAGTATATCCAGGGCAACAGCATCGCCACCATGCTGACGCGCAATGAAGGGTTCTCGATCTGGGATCTGCTTGATATCACGCGGCAGGTCTGCGCGGCTCTGGGTCACGCGGGCACATTGGGCGTTGTGCATTCCTCGCTCGAGCCGGCAAAGATTATGGTGCAGTGGGATGGCCTGGTCAAAATTCTGGGCTACGGCATCTCGAACATGAGCCTGATTCAAGCTGAGGCCGGCAACGGCTTGGGCCGGCTGATGCCCTATTGCTCTCCTGAGCAGATTCGCGGAGAAGCGATCGACCAGCGCTCGAACCTGTTTACGCTGGGCGCGATCCTTTATGAAATGGTTGCGGGTCGCAAGGCTTTCGGCGCCACTGACCCGGTGGCACTGGTGGGACAGATTGAAAATGAAATGCCCGCCGAGCCGTTGACACTCAATCCCAAGATTCAGCCGGGGGTAAGCGCACTGATTATGAAGGCGCTGGCGAAAGACCCCTCTGCGCGCTATCAAACGGCGCGCGAGTTGGTCGAAGATCTCGAAAAATGCAAGGAGGGCGGAAAGAAAGCGGCCGAGCCGAAGAAGGCCGCCGCCAAGGCGGCAATGAAGGTGGACCCGGCAGCGCGGGCTGCAGCTGCGGCGAAATTCGTCTCCTCAGCTGCGGCCGCAGGCGACCGAAAACCCGCCGCGCCCACTGCGGCAAGATCGGTTTCAGCGAAACCAGTTGCTGAGACCGACTCCACAAATTCGTCTCATCCGCCGGGCCGGAAGGAAAAAGCTGCCGCTGCCACAGCCGGCGTGTCAGCGAGTTCAATGAGCGTCGCAGCCGTGGGAGAAACCTCGATCCACTCGTCTTCATCCAGTGAAAATTCCGGCGCGCGCATGATCGAAGAAATGGCAGATTCGACCGCGCATCAGTCAAGCTATGCTCCTGAGCCTGTTCTTTCGACAGCAACGGTCGAGGACGAATCCGAAGCCTGTTCCGAAAGCGTCGCTGTCGATCCAATGATGGCCGGCGGTGCCGCCGCCTCAACCGGGCGGAGCTTCTCCGATCTGGATGAATTACCCCCGCTGAAGGAGCCGGTTTTCACCGCGCCGCCACCGCCTGAGCCCGAAGAAGCGCCGCGGGCGAACGTGCAGCAGGTTTATCCCAGGCCGCAATCGAAGACCGAAGAGAAGCCCAAGATTCAGCCGAGGGAAGTCGCGGGGAAAGCGATCAGGGAGATTTCCACCATTCCTCCGCGGCTGATGTTGTTTTCAATTCTGGGCGCCGTGGCTGTGATCCTGGTGGTAGTGCTGGTGATGTTTTTCCACGTGCGCTCCGAAGATGACGGCTCAACCGCTGCTCCGCGGCCGGTGAAGTCTGAAACTGCAGCTCAGCCAGCCCCAGCGCGGACACCGGCTGCAGCCCCCGCTACGGCACCGCCGATCGCCGAGGCCGAGCCGCCTGTGACCGTCCGTAAGATTGAGCACCATAACCTGCGAACGCCGAAAGCTCCAGCTCCGGCCCCGACGCCCGTTGTGGTGCCAGGGCAGGTATTCATCGACTCCACACCGCAGGGAGTGGCTTTCCAATTGGATGGGAAAACAGATCCATCCTGGGTAACGCCGTTTACCGTCTCGGGAGTAGGTCCGGGCAAACATATCGTATCCATCAGCAAGAACGGCTACGGCTCGGAGATGCGCTCACTCGACGTTGCCTCAGGAGCCAAGTCGTCGATCGTGATCCATCTGGCGCCGATCAACGCACTGGTAGTAGTGAACAGCACTCCAGGTGGCGCCGAGATAACTTTGGACGGTAAAGTAACTGGCCGGGTCACACCGTCGCAATTCGCGGTGGAAAAGGGCACGCACACCGTCCTGCTCAAAAAGCAAGGGTACCTGGATGAGACCGTCACCTCCGATCTCGGGCCGGGACAAAATTTTCAATTCGCTCCAACCCTGCGGCCTTTGGGCAATGCCGACGAAATTCGAACTGTTGGCAAGTTCAAGAAGCTGTTTGGAGGATCGAACGAAAGTACCGCCGGAATGGGTGGGGTGAGTATTCATACCCAACCCAAGGGCGCCCAGGTGGCCATCAACCAGCGCATGCTCGACAAGCTATCGCCGGTTGAAATCATGGTCGGACCCGGAAATTACGTCGTCGACATCACCATGACTGGGTTCAAGCCAGTGCACAAGGTCATCACCGTGGAAAAGGGTGGTAAGGTGGCCATCGACGAAATCCTCGAACGGGATTAGCGCTTCCTTGTTGCAAATGCCGGCGAATAGCCCAGCCCCGTTTCGCAGGGCGATTCGCGCGAAATGAAGATCAAGCAGCCAGCCTGATCCTGAGTCTTCTCACGCCCCGTTTATTTATCACCCCACTTTGTGACTCCTGTCACAGCCACCTCCATGTAACCACCCCAGTATGGAAAAAAGGAAGGATGGAGGAGTTGTGTCTTCCGAATTTGTGCGGGTGAGGCTCAGCCCAGAAATGGAGAATAGCCTCCGCGCGGTGATGACGCCGCGTCAGTTCTCCAAAGGCGCAAAGCTTTACGAGCAGGGAGCCTCCGCAAGCGGGGTTTTTCTGATCGAGACGGGCGCGGTTCGCGTCTCACTACCGACGGGCGGAAAGCAGGGCCAGTTGCTCGAAATCGTAGGCGCTGGAACGATTCTAGGCCTCAGCGACAGCATGGTTGGCGACCAATATCGCGTCACTGCAGAGGCCGAGGAACCGACCATAGCTTCCTTTGTAAGCCGGGAGGGATTTCTGGATTTTCTGAGCAAGCATCAGGACTTTTGTCTGCAAATCATCCGCCTGCTGAGCGACAATCTGCACGGTCTCTATCACAAGTTCCGCAGTGTGAGTGCCCATCCGGGCCGTCCGCGACGGCGGTCTTTAGACGAGCGCTTAAGCTAGGCGCAGGAACGCTCCCCCGAACAAGCCGCACCGTGGGAATGCTGCCGTGGATCCGCCAATCGGATCAGTTGGCTTTGAAATTGATAGTAATGTCGGTCTCGACTTCAACCGGCTCCCCATCGAGGTAGTAAGGCTTATACCGCCATTGATGCACTGCATCCAAAGCGGCGGCGGCCAGAATGCGATCGCCCTTGATGACCTTGGGATTGGTGACCATCCCTTCCTTGTTGATCGTAGCTTCAATCTGAACCGTGCCCTCGAGATGAGTCGCTAACGCCGCCTGAGGATATTTCGGCGCCACCCGTTTGATCAGCAAGCCTTGCGAGATGCCTTGCGAAAGCTTGATTCGAGCCAGCGTGGGCTTCGATACATTGGTAGATGCAAGAACACCACTGAGGTTCGTCTCACTCGATGAGGTCATTCCCAGCGGGCTTGGCATCTGCACCGCCGCTTCTTCGGTTTGCGGCTGCGCCTTGGCGGTGGAGGCCGCGGGTTTTACGTGGATCGGAGTCTCCAACGATTTCCTGGGTTCCGGCTCAGTGTTCAGAGTGATTTCCGGAGTTGCTGTGGCCGATGGTTTGGTCCCTTGCACAGCGGAAGACTTCGAGCCGTGTTCCGCCGCAGTTGAAGTACTCGCGCGTCCAACCGTGGTCGCCGGCGCAGGCTCGGAAGCTGGAGTCGACATGGAAGCAATCTGCGCGGGCGCATTGTTCTGCTGCGCTGGCTGCGTCGCAGCCGGTGTTGCTGGCTGTGAAGTCGCACTGGGACGAGACTGCCCGAACCGGGTCCAGCCGAAATACGCCAGAGCAACCACGAAGACGAGTGCGACAATGCCAATGAGAATTTTCTTGCTGCCGCCTGAGGCGCTTGAGTCCTGGACACCGAGAGCCGCGAAGGTCGGCCCATCAGAGATGCCTGAATCCGATGAACGCTCTTTCACAAGGGTGGGGGAAACCTTTGGCAGTTCTGCCTGTTTCTCTGCCTTCTTTTCCTCCTTCACCGCGTCGTCGGAGGGCGGGGGAGCGATTTTCGCCGGCGGTGCAACGATCTTTTCCTGTGGCGGCGCAACTTCCTTTGCCGGAGCGGGCGCCGCTGCGGCGGCTTGAGAGTTCGCAGGTGCCACTGAGGCCGGAGCAGGAACTACTGGTTTTACCCGCTCCTCTTTGCGTCGATCCGTCTCGGTCGGGCCCGGTGAAGAGAAGGTCGTGGGACGTTCCTGGATAGCGGGGATAGTGGCTTGCATCACTGGCGTGGGAACCGTCGCCGGCTGATCCTCCGTTTTCGCGGATGCTGCCACTGCGGGCAGAGGGAGTTTCACTTCCTCGATATTTGGTGGAGTTGTCGCCGCCACGGCGGGACTGGGAAGCGCGGCCACGCTCGGCTGCGGTGCGGAAACGGGCGCGACAGATGGTTTAGCAGGGCTGGGGGCAGTTTTGATAGCGACGCCTGTGCTGACAGCGACAACCGCTCCGCCTTCAACTCCCTTGCGCAGTAACCCCCTGGCGACGCGCAACGTGCCCTTGGTTTGCTCCACATTGATTGGTTTGGTGAGAACGAGGTTGGCGCCGATGCGATAAGCCTTCGCGACCCCTGCCTGCCCCTCGACCAACGCGATCGCCAGAGATCCTTGATTCAAACTCGAGTTTCGTGCGCTCTTGAAAAGCAGCGCCGTATTCTGCTCATTGTCGCAATCGACCACGATCGCGTCATAACGTTGCGCCATCAGTTTCTTGACCGCGGCAAACGGTTCATTTACCGGGTCGATCGTAAAGTCGAGCTCGTTGAAAACCTGGCTTACTACGCGGGCAAGTTTGTCCTCAGGACAGAAAAGTAAAGCTTGGTAACCCATAATGAAGTCATCGTAGGAACTCCCATGGGTACCAGCAAGTTACGTGGGTAATTCCGATGGGCGGGAATCTCCGGGCGAAGGGCCGGGCTGCTTGCAACAGCTATCGGCAATCCTGCCTTGAGGGAGGTCGATGAAGAGCGCTACGGGCGTTGAAAATCGATGAGCACGATGGTCTCAAACGGCATCGCTTTTCCGTCGCGCAGATAAGGCCGATATTTCCACTGCTTCACCGCGCTGATCGCCGCTTCAGCCAATCCGGCGTTGCCCTCGACAAGCTTGGCGTCCGTGACATTCCCGTTGGAGTCAACCCGTGTCTCCAGGACAATTGTCGCCTCAGAGGCACCAGCGGAGACCGGATACTTTGGCTGTACCGAATGAATCAATCGCTTTTCCGCGCCTTTGGACGAAAGGACAATCGCTGTTTGCTCATCGGGGAGTGTCCCGGCGGAGGGCGCAACGCTGCTTCCGGATTTTGCCGCACCCGCGGTTTGAGCACCGACCTTGTTGTCTCCAGTGGTTTTGTCCTGTATCGCAGCCGTTGGTTTCGTCACCGCTACTGAAGCAATTGGCGCCGGCGCAGGGATTGCAGGCGCGGTTGTCGCGGCAGCCGGAGGAGTAGCAGCCGTGGCCGCGGTTGCACTGCTTGTTGCAGATGTATCACTCCCGGATGGTACTGCCTGGCTGTTGTCCGCAGTTGTCGCCGGCGCAGTCACCGTGACTGGTTGTGCCACGGGCTTAACGGCGTTCGGAACGGCGGCGGGGCTCGGCGAATTGCGTGCCATTCCTGCCAGGGCCAATACTTTCTCAACCTGAGGCTGCGCACTGGCACGGAATGCGGGTTGCGTCATCCATGCGGCATACAAACCGGCACAGATGACGAGCAGCGCAAGTATCGCAATGAGTGACCCGCTCACCTTCTTTTTGTCTTTTGGTGCCTCTGCATACGCCGAAAACACGGGAGCAGGTGGAATAGGCTGAGGTGCCATCGGCTCCGATTCGGCGTTCTCCAATTCGGCCAGCACTGGGTCTTCGGTCAGCGCTTCGGCCGGCTCAATCCTTGTCTCGTCAAGGATGGGCTTGGTCGCTACAGCCGGTCTGACCTCAGGGGCAAGGGCTGGCGCGGCGCTCAGGGTGACGGAATTCAACGACAAAGCCTCAAGCGGCGCATCCTGGAATGACGGGGACTGGGCCGGGGCGGCGGCCGCCATAGCGCGCGTTTCTGCCGGCTGAGCCGAAGCATTGCTCGCCAACTCGCTCGTCGATTCGTAACTCGTAAGAAGCTCTGGGGTCGATGCCTGGTCAGCCTGAGATGCCAATGCCTCAATTTCTGCCGGCGGCGCTTCGCTCGACTCCGTCTGCATCACCCGCACCGGTTCCTCTTTCTTCACCCGGGAGACGGCCGTACGAACCGTATTGCGCGCCTGATCCTTCGCGACCGGCTTGGTCAGGATCAACTCCGCTCCCAGACGAAACGCAGTCGGCAACCCAGCCCGGCCATCGACAATTGCGATAGCAACCGGACTATGGCCGCCAGTTCCTCGCCGGCACACATCGAAGATCAGCTTGGCCGCGGGCAAGTTCTCGCAATCGACCAGAACTAAATCGAAGTTGTGAGAGTTGAGTTTCTTTGCGGCGGAGACGCCATCGAGAGGGCGCTCGCAGGTAACGGACATTTCTTCGAGAACAGCAGTAATCGCGCTTACAGCCTGGTCGTCCGGAGACAAAAGGAGTGCTTGAGGCATGGCCTCTTTATGCTAGGAAGCCGTGCACAGTGCCGCAAGTTACATCGGTAAGCAGCAGCCAGCCAGGCTCGGCTGCTATGTACCTCCAAGCGGTTTCTCAGGCAGAGATGATCCCGGAGGCGGGTAGGTGATGGATCCGCGAAACGACGCTTTCTGTTCCGGGGTGAAATCCGGGAACGGCAGCTCATGCTGATCGCGCCACTGTTGGACTGCATGCTCCGCGGCCGCTGTTTTGTCGCGATCAAGACCGGGGTCGCGGCCCAAATAAAGAGTCTGCGACGGAAATGCGAGTCCCGTTCCCGACTGAGTGACAATCTCGATCACGCGCAAAAGGAGATCCTCGCGGATCGCGGTGAACTCGGCAAAATCACGGGTCAGAACGTAGCTGAAGACTTCGAGCCCATACCCGCTTGGATCGCAACTGGCGAGCCGAACGCGCGCCGACGAACTCTCCACTTTCGGGTGCTCGTACAATAAGCGGCGAAGCTCTGCCAGCAGATAACGCAGCTGATCGGGCGACGTCTCCGCCCGCACACCAAGGGAAGGATTGAAAAGGATCTTGTCGCGACGCGACAAGTTCTCCACGTTCATCGTGGCCAGCGCGCCATTCGGAATGGAAAGCTCTGTCCTTTCGGCCGTCCGTATGCGAGTCGAGCGCAGGCTGATATCTTCGACCGTTCCCACGCGGTCTCCGAATTTGCAAGTATCACCTACACGAATCACTTCGTCGGCCAGAACTGAGATGCCGCCAAACAGATTCTCCAGAGTTTTCTGCGCGGCAAATGCAATCGCGATCCCGCCAATTCCGAGGCCGGCAAGCAAAGTGGTGAGGTTGAAGCCGAGGATTGCTAGAATGGCCAGCGCCGCGAGAATAAAGATGAGGGCCACGAGCATTCGCTCGCCCAGAAGCATCAGGGTTCCCGTGCCGGTGCGGCCTACGCTGATGGCATGCCGGCGTAGCCGCTGCATGGTGATGGTCGACACCCGCGCCAGAAACCAGAAGAACCCGATGCTGACGAGAGCACCGATCGTCCGGTAGTAGTAGAAGCGAGGCAGTAAAGGAAGTCCAAGATAAGAAGCGATAATGCGATGCGCAATCGCTCCAAAAAACACGAGCAACGGCTTAGAAACCTGGCTATAGGAGTGCAGATTCGGCCGGTTTCTATACTTCAAATAAAATCGCCGCGGAATCGCCAGGAATAACACGATCGCCCAGCCGATGGCCGCCGCCACCGGAATCGCCGCGATCAGCGCGAGCCATTGCCAGAGCGGCATCCCCAGAAACACGTTTCGCACCAGGCCATTCGGGAGTTTCGTCTCAACCTGGTAGGCTTCAATGTTGTCGTAGAGATCAGGAACCTTGCTCAGCGTGTCGGCGGAAAAGAGCCAGATTTTTCCCGCCGCGGGATCGGTAACGCGCACCAGCACAACCGGAACTTCAGTGTCTCCCACGGAAAAAGTTCCAACCGTCTGCGTGTCGATCCCGTTTGTGGGATCGCCCTCGGGGCTCGTGCTGATGCGGCTGAGACGTCCGACGAACGCGCGGTCCATCAGGAGCTTGAGTTTTTGGGCCACGTCGGCACCCTGCGACTGGCGTCGCGAGGCGCTCATCTGCAGATAATCGGCGGCTGCCTTGTCGTTGCCGTTCTGCTCCGATTGCAAAAATCCCACAACCGTGCCCGAGGGCGTGTTTCGTCCCAGCGGGTCGGTCTGCGTCGTAGCCGCGGCGTGCGGCTGCGTCCCGCCGAGCAGGTTTGTCACCGATTGGGCGACAAGGCCCAAGGTGGAAAGCGCGAGGACAACGGTCAGTAGCGCGAACTTTTTCATCGAAAGCTGCTCGTGGCGTCGGCAGTGTAGACGTTTGTTTCTGGTGAATCGCTCGCTCGAAGCTCTTGGCTCGTAGCTCCCAGCTGCTACCTCTTCGGCCGATAGATATCCGTCGCCAGCCCGTAGAAAATTTCTGCCGATTCCATCACCGTTTCCGATAGCGTCGGGTGCGGATGGATGGTCATGCCAACATCGGCGGCGAGCGCGCACATTTCAATCGCGAGCACGCCTTCGGCGATCAATTCGCCGGCGCCCGGGCCACAAATTCCCACGCCGAGGACGCGCTCGGTCTTGGGATCGACCAGCAGCTTCGTTAATCCTTCCGGCCGATCGAGCGTGATCGCGCGCCCTGAAGCCGCCCATGGAAATTTCGCCACTCGTATGTCGCGGCCTTGTTCTTTTGCTTGCGTTTC
>DATJNC010000080.1:0-4994 GCA_035508395.1 Terriglobales bacterium
GTCGCTTGTGAAGCTGGCGTAGGCGAATCCGGCTTGGAATCGGGCCGCGAACCTCCATTTCCCGAATGCGCACTTTCCTTCCCATCTGCCGCTAATGTGCGATAGGCGAACCAGAGGTGATCGAACTCGATGCGTCCGGGACCGTTCGCTTTCTTGGCCACCGCTGGCGAAGCGATCTCAACCTTCGTATCGAGCAGCTTGAACACGCGTTCGCCAGCGGCCATTGCTCCCTGCAGGATGTTGTACTTTTCGCTCAGATCCTGAATGGGGCGGAAGAAACGCTGCGCGTACTGCATGAAGGCCACCAGAACGCCGATCGTCATCACGCTCTGGGTGATGTGCGCGGTCAGAATGGTTTTCTTTGACCAGCTGATGGCCAACGTGGAAACCGGAGCGAAGTGAATTACGCCCAGCCCGCCGAACCAGATGATGCTGGCGATTGCGATCGACGACAGGATTTCGACCACCGGGTAATAAACGGCGTAGGCGAGGATCGCGTCTTTGTAGGCCTCCATGTGCGAGGCGTTGATCTTGGAGAACTGGTCGTGAGCGCGCTTTTCGCGGTTGAATAGCTGGAGGACCAACATGCCCGAGACGGCTTCCTGCAGATAGGCATTGATGCGCGCGATGGCGGTGCGAATGCGCCGATAAGAGTCGCGAACCTTGTCGCGGAAAACTTTGGTCGCGTACATGATGAGCGGGAGCACGGCGAACGTCACCAGCGCCAGCTTCCAGTTCATGTTGAGCATGACGGCGAGGATGAACGCGAGCACAAAGACGTCTTCGAAGATCGAGACGACACCCGCGGTGAACATCTCGTTGAGGGCATCGACGTCGGTGGTGACGCGGGTGACAAGCCGGCCGACGGGATTCTTGTCGAAGAAGCCGACATGCATGTGCTGCAGGTGGCGGAAGATCTGGCTGCGCAGGTCGAACATCACTTTCTGGCCAGTCCACTGCATCAGATAGGTCTGGACGAACTCGAGGGCAAAGGTCAGCAGCAGGAGGCCGACATAGAGAAGGCCAATCTGCGCGATGCCGGTCATCGGCGAACTGCTTAAATGGCTGCCAATCCAGGAATTTGCGGAGGGATTCCTGGTCAGGTATTTGTCGATGGCGATTTTGGTGAGGAGCGGACCGAGGACGTCGGCGAACGACTTGAGAATAATCGCGCCAAGCGCCACGAACACATGCCACTTGTAGGGACGCAGGTAGGTCAACAGCCGCCGCATCAATCGGCTGTCATAAGCCTTCCCTAATACTTCTTCTTCCTGATTGGACGCCATTCGTTCGTGGGAACCAGCGGAACCGGTCGCTAATACCTAGAGATTACCTTAAATAGATAACGGAACGACCTCGGAAGATGGAAAAGTTGGAGGTAAGTAACTCCCGGAAGAGGAAAAGCGACCCCAGAGCCAGGCGCGGGGAAATATAGCTTTCTGAACAGGCCCCTGTGACTGCCGTCACCGCCAGTTGTGGGGTGTTTGCCTACATTCCCTCTAGTCATTTGCCAGTTAGAGGAGGTCCCATGTCCGGACCGAATAAGCCGCAAAACGGGCCCTCAACCCAAAGCAGGAACGATCGCGCCGCATGGTTTCAGGGATCTTCGGCGGAATGCTCGGATGCGCTGCGCCCGAGCGGATTGCCTTGGCGGCTGGTGCTGCTGGGCGCGCCCGGCGTGGGCAAGGGAACACAAGCCTATCTGCTGAACCAGCGTCTGAAAGCCTGTCATCTCTCTACGGGCGACCTGTTTCGCGCCGCCTCGAAGCTGAGCGAATGCGACCGCAGTCCGGCGATGCAAGCGGCGATGGATCACATGAAGCGCGGGGAACTTGTGCCGGATACTACGGTGTGGGAGATGGTCCGCGAGCGCTCCGCCTGTATTCGCTGCGCGGGTGGATTCGTGCTCGATGGTTTTCCGCGAACGCTTGCTCAAGCCGAACTGCTTAAGCAGTTGATGCAGAGCGAGAGGATCCCGCTGAGCGCGGTTGTGAACTACGAATTGCCGCTGGCCGAGATCGTGGATCGGTTGAGCGGCCGACGAACCTGCGAGAAGTGCAAGGCGGTTTACCACATTACCGGGCAGCCGCCGAAGGTCGAAGGCGTGTGCGACCACTGCGGAGGCCGTCTGTTCCAGCGCGAGGACGACCGCCCGGAATCGATTAAGGTGCGCATGGAGGCCTACGAACGCAGTACCGCGCCGCTGATCAAGTTCTATAAGGCGGAAGGCGCGCTATTGCCGATCGCTGCGACCGGGTCGCCGGAGGAGATCTGTCAGCGAACGATTTCAGCGCTGGTTGCACGCGTCGGAGTCGGGGCAGCGGTCTAGCGCTTCTGCGGGCCGGATGAGTTGCCGCGGGAAGAGACGTTCGAGCTCGTCGGCTTCGTCGGCCGATTCGGGCTGTGCTGGTCGGTATTGGACTCATCTGCCTGTTCGCTTTGGCTGCCGCTGACGAGAGTTTTCCCACACGACGGGCAAACGACTTCGAGGTTGTGTTCTTCCATCTGGTTCAGGAAGTGTTCGAGGGTCTGACCGCAGTGGTCGCAAAGGGGCTTGTCGATATTGTTTGTCATAGCACGGTCGAATAGGCCAAGGGTCTCGCCCCTATTCTAAGTGAATGCTACGGGCCCTCGTCGAAATCCCCATACAATATTGAGAGTGATGCCAGTCGGGGTCTACATCTCGGTTCCGTTCTGCCGGACCAAGTGCAGCTACTGCAATTTCGCCTCCGATGTGTTCTCGAAGTCCGCATACGAGAACTATGTGCGGCGCGTGATCGAGGATATCCGGCGAGCCCGTGGAATGGCTGTGGAATTGGGATGTGTTTTAGATTCTGAGGCGGACTCCATCTATCTCGGCGGGGGAACACCTTCGATTCTTGAGTGCGAGCAGCTCGCGCGCATCTTTGATGCCGTCCGAGAGGAGTTTTCGGTCGCATCCGGCGCCGAAGTCACCGTCGAGTGCGCGCCCGGAACGCTGACGCCAGTCCTTATTGATGCCTTGCTGCGATGCGGCGTGAATCGAGTGAGCCTGGGCGTGCAATCGTTTGTTGACCAGGAGGCTCGCGCCGTCGGGCGGCTGCATACGCGGGCGACTGTGCTTAAAGAAATGGAACGTTTACGCGACGCGGGGATCGACGACATCAATATCGACCTGATTGCTGGACTGCCGCACCAGACGGCCGAGGGCTGGTCTCAATCGCTGGCAGAGACGATTGCGCTGGGGGTGCCGCACGCGAGCATCTACATGCTGGAAGTAGATGAGGATTCGCGCCTGGGACGAGAGTTGATCGCGGGCGGAACGCGCTACCATGCCCACTTTGTCCCGGATGAAGACTCGACGGCCGACTTCTATCAGCAAGCCTGCGAAACGTTGAATGCGGCGGGAGTCGCTCAGTATGAGATCTCGAACTTCGCACGTCCGGCCAGGGAGTCACGGCACAACCTGAAGTACTGGACCCGGCAACCGTACATCGGATTTGGGGTGGACGCGCATTCAATGCTGCGGGCGGTCGCGGGCGACCCCGAAGCGATCCGCCTTGCGACTCCGGATTCGCTTGATGGATACATGAACCGAGCTCCGCACAACGTGGTGCAGGTGTCGACGGAGGCGGCGATCGAAGAGAGCTTCTTCCTTGGCCTGCGGTTGAATCGGGGAGTTGATTGGGGACGGTTGGCATCCAAATATTCCAGCGAGGCAATGGCACAGCACGAACTGGTCGTCGACGAATGTGCGCGCGAGGGGCTGGTTGAAAAGGACGGCGCAACAATTCGCCTTACCGATCGTGGGCGCCTGTTATCGAATGAAGTGTTTGCGAGGTTCCTGGGCGAGCGACAAAGCGGGCCGGCCGCGGGAGGAGAGGACGAAAGTATTGGAAGTAAAGTGGGAACCGGCCACGTGAATCCACGTTAGTTGGCCGATGCGTGCCAGTTCGGCGTCAGGCCTCTCCGGTCCCCACCATGTCAGACATTTGGGGCATCGCAATTTGCCAGATGCAGGGCTCGTAGGGCAGAGATTGAATACCAGCCTCTCCCGACTGCGCCCATGCGACCAGAAACTGCGCCCGCTGTGAACCATGCTGCACGTCAAGGAGTTCGCCGGCGCGAATCTTGGCATGCACTCCCAGCAGCACGGCACCGCTCAGGCTCACGTTCTTGACCCGCACGACCTCCGCGAACGGGCGTGCCATCCGGTCTACCCCCCAGATGCGCACCGGGAATTCAACTTTGAGCCGCGGTTCTTTGCGCCGGTCCATGCTTCCTCATCCAATGCGGATCATAGGACAGAAGTGTTTGGCACGAAAGATCGCGTTGGTTATTGATGGGTGATTACTTGTGGGACAAGTTCTTGGCGGCATGGATGACTTCGATCTCCCACCGTAGGCTACCGAGTGCCACGGCTTGAGGCCTGGAGCCCGAGACCTAAAAAGTTATCTGATAACGAACCGAGGGAGTAGAACATCTCTTCCCTCAGGGGCTAAAGCCCCGGCATTTGCCGGCTTTTAGCGGCACGGCTGAAGCCGTGCCCTTCCCAAAAAACATTCACTGGGCGGGTTGTGAAGCGCAGAGCCGAAAAAACCTAGTTTTTCCAGGCGCAGGAACCAGGGCCATCGGGGCTGCCACATGATCCGCAGGGGCCAGCAGGCATCGGCGACGATGAAGCAGAACCACTCTTCGCCGAGACGGCGAAGACGGAGAGCTTTGGTTCGAGGTTCTTGCTCGCGCACTTGGGGCAGGCGGCTTTGTCTTTGCCGTAAACGAGGGCTTCGAACTCGTGGTGGCATTCCTTGCAGGCGTATTCGAAAATCGGCATTCAAAAACTCCAAAAAATCAGGCCTCGGGTTTCCGGCTACAGGTTTCAAACATCCCACCCGAACCAGAAATGCTCTAGCTATTTAAAATCAGAGCGTGGGTAATTCGCAATCACCAAAGGACAGTGCAGGGTTCGTGCCGCGGCGCTTTCTGCGCGGAGGGCACGTGCAGACGGTGGCGAG
>DATJNC010000081.1:0-4173 GCA_035508395.1 Terriglobales bacterium
AGAACACGCCGCCCGCGACAACCGCCGATAAACGATTGTTGTTGAGCAGATGGCTCATCACCCAGCCAAAGAGCAGCGACGCTGTGATCTCGGGAATGACAATAAAAAAATTGAAGATGCCCATGTAGACGCCGGTTTTGCTTTGGGGAAGCGAACCGGCGAGGATGGAGTATGGCATTGCGAGTGTGCTGGCCCAGGCGATACCGACGCCTGTCATGGAAAGCAGAAGCAGATAACGGTCGTGAATGACGGCGACGGAAAGGAGGCCGAGGCCGCCGCAGATGAGGCAGAGGATGTGAGTGGTTTTGCGTCCGAATTGCCGAGCGAGAGTCGGCAGAGCAAACGAAAATACGAAGCAGACGAAGTTTTGCATTGCGAAGCAAAGACCCGCCCATTCTGCACCCGCCGAATACAGAGATGAAGATGTGTCGGGGGCGCCGAAAACATTACGGGCCACAGCCACGGGAAAATAAAGCCACATGCAGAACAATCCCAGCCAGGTGCAGATCTGCACCCACGCGAGCTGGCGCATGGTGCGCGGCATTTCGCGGATCGATGTGAGAATTTCGCGGATGCTTGCCATCACGCCTGCGTGTTCCGATTTTTGTCTCTCGAATTCCGCGAGATTTTCAGGCGGGTATTCTTTGGTGGTGAAGATGGTCCAAAGGACTGCGCCGAGAAATGCAACGGCTCCGATATAAAACGACAAGCGAACGGTGAAGGGAATCGCTCCGGCTGCCTGGCTGTGGCCGACATGAAAGAAATTTGTCAGCAGATAGGGGAGCGCGGAGGCGATGACGGCTCCGAGGCCGATGAACAAGCTCTGCATGGCGAAGCCGCGGGTGCGCTGAGATTCGGGGAGGAGATCGGCGACGAAGGCGCGAAATGGCTCCATGCTGATGTTGATGGAGGCGTCGAGCACCCAGAGAAGGCCGGCAGCCATCCACAAAGCAGAGCTGCGCGGCATGAGAATGAGAGCCGACGAACTGAGGATTGCGCCAGCGAGAAAGTAGGGGCGGCGACGGCCGAGCGGTCCCCAGGTGCGGTCGCTGGCGTGGCCGATGATGGGCTGCACGAGCAAGCCCGTGAGCGGGGCGGCGAGCCAGAGAATCGGAATCTGATCGGCGCGCGCGCCCAGGTATTCATAGATGGCGCTCATGTTGGCCATCTGCAATCCCCAGCCGAATTGGATGCCGAGGAAGCCGAAGCTCAGGTTCCAGATCTGCCAGAAGGTGCGGGGCGGTTTATCCATGAGGGCTATATAGTATCGCCAGGTTGAGCCACTTTTTCGCGCGCTCAAACAGCGGATTCCTCGCGCGTTCTCGCCGCTCCGCGACTGCGAACGGCTCGGAATGACAAAGTATCAAATTCAACGATCGTACAAGGTGCCCAGCTCTCGCAGGCGCCCGCTCAAGTCTTTCGTTAGGGCGCCGGGACGGTAGCGCCATCTCCAGTTGCCGCTCATGGTGGCGGGGAGATTCATACGCGCTTCGGTGCCGAGGCCGAGAACATCCTGCATGGGGACGATGGCGATTTCAGCGACCGACGCGATCACGGCGCGAATCATAACCCAGTTGATCTCGGAGTCGTCATGAAAGTTGAGATAGGCGCGGGCGAAGGCGTGCTCCTTTTCGATGTCTTCAGGCGTGCGCGTGCTGCCGGCGCCGGCGGAGCTGTGCCACCAGCCGACGGTGGTGTCGTTGTCGTGACCGCCGGTGTAGGCGGCGAGATCACGATGATAGTTATGCGGACGGAAAGATGGACCCTGCGGGTCGTTGCCGAAGGCGAACTGGAGAAGACTCATGCCGGGCAGGTGAAACTGCTGGCGGAGCTTTTCAACGGGCGGGGTAATGACTCCGAGATTTTCGGCGACGATGGGCAGGTCGCCGAATTCTTTCTGCAGCGCCAGGAAAAAATCTTCCCCTGGACCTTTGACCCAGCGGCCATTGATCGCAGTGGTTTCGGTGGCAGGAACCTCCCAATAGGCTTCGAATCCGCGAAAGTGATCGAGGCGGACCATATCAAACAAAGCAAGCGAGGCGCGAAAGCGTTCGATCCACCAGTGATAGCCGGAAGCGGCGAGCAGATCCCAACGATAGATAGGGTTGCCCCAGAGCTGGCCGGTGGCGCTGAAGTAGTCGGGAGGAACGCCGGAGACGACGGTGGGCGAGCCATCGGAGTTGAGATAGAAAAGGTCGGGATGCGACCAAACGTCGGCGCTATCGTGCGCAACGTAGATGGGAATGTCTCCCATGAAGCGGATGGCGCGTTCCTGACAATGAGACTTGAGGCGCTCCCATTGGCGGAAGAATTCGAACTGCCAAAACTTATATGCGTGGATTTCGGCGGCGAGTTTTTCAGACCAGCGGTGGACGGCATCGGGGTCGCGACGGCGAATGGCGGGCTCCCATCGCGTGAAGATGATTCCGCCGTTTTGATCCTTGACCGCCATGAAGAGTGCGTAGTCGTCGAGCCACGGGGCGTTGTTTTTGCAGAATTGATCGAAGGCGGCGCGATCGGAAGAGGAGGCATCAGAGAAAAAAATCTGCGCGGCGCGGCGGAGAACAGAAAACTTGAAATTGATGACGGCACCGAAATCGACAGTTTCTTGCGGGAAGGATGGAGCCTTCGCTAATTCGGAAGGCTGAAGAATTCCCTGATCTAGCAAGCGCTCGAGGCTTATCAACAGCGGATTGCCGGCGAATGCGGAGAAGCACTGATACGGAGAATCGCCGTATCCGGTGGGATTGAGCGGAAGTACCTGCCAGATTTTCTGACCGGCATCGCTGAGGAAATCGGCGAATTCGAAGGCGCTGGGGCCAAGATCTCCGATGCCGAAACGGCCGGGAAGGGAAGTGATGTGGAGGAGGATTCCGCTGCTGCGGGGAAACTTCACTCGCTAACCATACGCAGGACCGATGCACATTCGCAAGGGACGCGGCGCAGAAGATGGCAGAGGATCCCCACCCTAGCGCAAAGAACGCGCTTCAGGTCGGGCACCCTCTCAGCCGAGGCGAGGTGAGGAGGTCGTGAAACGCAAGGTCCCTCGACTCTGCTCGGTCGTGAGGCTCCTTGCGAATCGCTCGGGATGACAGAGTTGTTACGGGTGGAAGCTTACGCAATGTGCTGCACGTGCGTTTCTGACGGCGCGGGCTTTGCGATGAATGGGATTACGTGCTCGGGACGGAAGCCCATGCCGACGATGCGGGCAGGAATCCTTCGAAGAATGGGGAAGAGTTTGAGCAGCCTGAGCGGCCAGGGAACACTGAGAGATTTGGTGCTGCCGAGGACGCGACGAATGACATGATTCTGGATAGCAACCTGCACTCGTTGCGTCGCGACGGTTGGGAATGTGCGGCGCTCCTGCACGGCACGCAAATCCTCAGGCGAAGGAACACCGACGCGCAATTTTGAACTGAGAATGTTGGCGGTAGCGACGGCGTCTTGAATGGCGAGGTTGATTCCGACCCCACCGATGGGAGACATGGCGTGGGCGGCATCTCCGATGCAAAGCAGGCCGGGACGCGACCAGTTTTTCAGGCGGTCGACAGCGACGGTCAGAAGGCTGACCTGATTCCAGTCGTGCAATTCGTCGACGCGATCGCTGAGAAACGGCTCCAGTTCGGTGATTTGACGCTGGAACGCGGGCAAGCCGCGACTGCGAGTTTCATCGGCCGAGCCCTTGGGGATGACGAAGGCGCATTGCCAATATTGATCGCGATTGATCAAGACGAGCATTCTCCCAGCTTCGGCGTGGCCGAAGGTTTGTCCGGGATCACCCGGTTTGCGGCTGAGGCGCGTCCACATGATGTCCATGGGCGCGCCGATGTGCATGACCTCGAAGCCAGCACGCTTGCGGATGACGGATCGACGGCCATCGGCGCCAATGGTAAGACTGGCACGAATTTCAACGTCGCCTTTGAGAGAGCGGGCGCGCACTCCCGTAATTGTGCCGTTCTCCTCGATCAGATCGGTAGCCTCGGTATTCATGCGAAGTTGAAACGCGGGATATTTACCGGCCTGTTCGGCAATGAAGTCGAGGAAATCCCACTGCGGCATGAGGACGAGGAATTTGCAGTGAGTGGGAAGGTGGGTGAAGTCGCCCATGGTGATGGATTCGCCGGCGACCTGGGCGGTTATCTGGCGCAATTCGTCGTGGGGACGCTTGAGAAA
>DATJNC010000082.1:0-4799 GCA_035508395.1 Terriglobales bacterium
CCGAAGTTTGACGAGCATCTCGAATTGCACCGCATCGACTCGCTCTCGAGCCATGGCATTCTCGATGCATATAACTACCTTCGCGAACAGCAGCATTCGCTGCCGCCGGAGACGATTCGGCCCGTTCCGCTTGTAACGGGGAGCGATCTGATCCACGCTGGCTACGAGCCAGGGCCGAGATTTAGAGAGATTCTGGATGCTGTTGAAGACGCGCAGCTTGAAGGTCGAGTGACCTCCCGCGAAGGAGCTATGGACATGGTGGCGCGCGAATTTCCGCTGTAGCCCGCAAAAAACTCTTGGTGCCTAACGACGTGATTGCCGTCTTCGGCTAACCTGTGCCAATTTGGCATTTACGAAAGCGCGTCGACAATCGCTTTGATTTCGGGTTTGAAGATTTCAAGAAATAAGCGCAAGACCACTAACAGCATCGACATGTCTTTCCCGGAAGCTGTTACGGGGTCAAGCAGTCTGGCCGTTTAAGGCTATGGAGGTAGGGTTCTGCGAGCGCACCATTGCTACGGTAACTCTTGTATTCGCAATATTTTACGAAATCCGCCCCTTTAGAATGAATATTTTGCGAGCGACTCTCTATCGGCGGCAACTCAATCAAGGTAGAGTATTGAAAATAAAACACTTGGTGATTGGGTCCGACCGGGTCTAAGTCGTTATTTCTCAAAGATTTGCCGAAAATCGCTTCTTAAGTCTTTTATTTTCAAAGACCGCCCAGAGGGGCATAGTTTACGGAACAGTAAACAGCAGTTGCCCCTAAGAGCCATGTGCATTCGACATGTAACGGCTCAGAGCATCCTTCCAGTCGGGCATCCGAACTCCATACGCGTGCAGGCTCGCGGGCGACAAAACGGAATTCGCGGGGCGTCGCGCCGGACGCGGAAATTCTGCTGTTGTCACCGGCTTGACCCACGTCGAGAGCCCAGCGCTTTCCACGGCCTCCTTTGCGAATTCGTACCAGGTGCATTCGCCCGCGTTTGTGGCATGAACAATCCCGCGAGCTTGCTTTTGGCAAAGCCCGAGCAGTGCGGACGCAAGGTCCGGAGTGAACGTCGGCGCCCCGCGCTGATCGTTGACGACCGAAATCTCGGGGCGTGTTGCGGCGAGCTTCAGAATCGTCTCCGGGAAGCATTTGCCGCCATGGCCGAATAACCATGAGGTCCGCACGATGCAGACTCCGGGCAGCATTTCAAGCAGTCGCACTTCGGCCTGCGCCTTAGTGTCGCCGTAGACGTTGATAGGATTCCTCGCGTCACCGATCTCGTAGGGCGATTTCTTCGTCCCGTCGAAAACGTAGTCCGTGCTCAGGAAGACGAGACGGCAATGCGCCTGCCGCGCAGCATTGGCCACGTGGACCGCTCCCTCTGTATTGACCGCGAAAGCCAGTTCCCGGTTGGATTCGCAACCATCGACGTTGGTGTAGGCGGCCGACAGGATGATCCAGTCGGGGCGGGAATCGGAGACCACGCGGCTGACTTGCGTCTGGTCGCGAAGATCCGCGTCTTTCGATGTGAGCGCGGTTAGCTCCTCGCCCTTAAAAGCGCGGACGATCTCCTGGCCGAGCAGTCCGGAGGCTCCAAACAGAGTTACGCGCATGCCGACATTGTACTGATCCTAACCACCACTTCTCGAACGGATGAGCGGTGCGATCTGATCTCGCGCAGCTTCAGTGCTATCCTTAACAGCCATGAGCACTTCGCCGAGTCATGCCTTGCGCCAGGTAATTTCGGCTGACCAAATTCAAAAAAGAGTTCGCGAACTGGGACGCCAGATCTCCGACGACTATAAAGGCCGGTCGCTCATCGCGCTCGGCATCCTGGAAAACAGCTTCATGTTTATGGCCGACCTGGTGCGAGCGCTCGAGGTGCCGCTGATCTGCACCTTCATCAAGCCGCGCTACAAGCAGACCAGCCAGGGCGATGCTCCCATGCTGGAGATATTCTTCAGCCATGAACTGGCCATTGAAGGCCGTCATGTGCTGCTTGTGGAGGGCCTGGTGCATTCCGGCGTGACGACCGAGTTCCTGATGAGTGACCTGAAGGCGCGGGGCGCAGCCTCGGTGAAGCTTGTGACTCTGCTCGATCGCCAGTCAGCTCGGCGGGTTCCGTTGCAACCCGATTATTTTGGCTTCCTGGTGGATGATGCGTTCCTATGTGGGTACGGGCTGGGAAGCACTGAACAGACCGAGCGGAATCTGCCGTATCTGGCGGCCCGATAGCCACGAGTTGCGAGCCTCGATCAAACCTTGGCCGCTAGACCTGAGTTGCCAGCGACCTGAGCGGTGACCAGAGTGCGCCGAAGTGATTGCGCGTTTTTAATGGAAAAGGTCTAAAATAGGAGGCGCAGTCTTTGACCGGTATCCCAGGCCAGTCGAATTTCTGCCGGCAGCATCTAATATCCGGGTGGTGAAGCGGCCATTTGTAATTCCTCAGGGGAAGCGGCTGCATTTTGAGGAGTTTCTAGGTGAATTCAACAATCAAGACGGTACTTTTTTGGGCGGTAATTGTGGTTTCGGCCGTCCTGCTGTGGCAGGTCGTCCGCACGGGTACCACGGGGCCAAAAGAGAAGGAAATCGGTTTTTCGGAGTTCATGTCGCAGGTGGATGCCGGCAACGTCCACGACGTCACGTTTATTGGCCAGGAAGCCAAAGGCAAGCTCAAGAACGACCAGCTGTTCCACACCATCGTCCCAGCCAATTATCCGGATATGTACAAGAAGCTGAACGATAAGGATGTTCCTTACAGCTTCAAAGACATCAGCGGGGGTTCGTGGCCGAGCTGGATTCTCAATCTGGCGCCGTTGGTGCTGCTCGGGGCGCTGTGGTTCTTCATGATCCGCCAGATGCAAACGGGCGGAAATAAAGCGCTGTCGTTCGGCAAGAGCCGGGCACGGCTGCTTTCGATGCAGCAGAAAAAGATCACTTTCAAGGATGTTGCCGGCGTCGACGAAGCGAAGGAAGAGCTGCGCGAAATTATCGAATTTCTGCGGGAAGCGCAGAAGTTCCAAAAACTGGGCGGACGGATTCCCAAGGGCGTCCTGCTGGTAGGGCCTCCCGGAACTGGCAAGACGCTGTTGGCCCGGGCGGTTGCGGGCGAGGCGAACGTGCCGTTCTTCTCGATCTCGGGATCGGATTTTGTGGAGATGTTTGTGGGCGTGGGCGCAAGCCGCGTTCGCGATCTATTTGAGCAGGGCAAGAAAAACGCTCCCTGCATCATCTTCATCGACGAAATTGATGCGGTTGGCCGTCATCGCGGCGCCGGCTTGGGCGGCGGGCACGATGAACGCGAGCAGACACTCAACCAGTTGCTAGTTGAGATGGACGGTTTCGAATCAAACGAAGGTGTCATTCTGATGGCCGCGACCAACCGTCCGGATGTTTTGGATCCGGCGTTGCTGAGGCCCGGACGTTTCGATCGCCGCGTGGTCGTGAATCGTCCTGATGTGCGCGGACGCGAGGAAATCCTGCGCGTGCATACCCGCAAGATTCCTTTAGCAGACGATGTCGATCTTTCCGTCCTTGCTCGCGGGACACCTGGTTTCTCGGGTGCCGACCTGGCCAATATGGTGAACGAGGCCGCACTGGCTGCTGCCCGCCAGAACCGCAAGGCGGTGCTGCAATATGACTTCGAAGTCGCCAAAGATAAAGTCCTGATGGGCGTGGAGCGGAAGTCGCTCATCTTGTCGGATGAAGAAAAGAAGGTCACTGCCTACCACGAAGCCGGTCACGCGCTGGTTGCGGCGAAACTGCCGCACTCCGATCCGGTGCACAAAGTAACCATCATTCCTCGGGGCATGGCGCTCGGCCTGACCATGCAGTTGCCAATCGACGATCGTCACAACTACACGAAGGAATATCTGGAGACGATGATCGCAATCATGATGGGCGGGCGTCTGGCCGAGGAATTGTTCCTCAACCAGATGTCGACTGGGGCCGGCAATGACATTGAGCGGGCTACCGAAATGGCTCGCAAGATGGTCTGCGAATGGGGCATGAGTCAGCTCGGTCCCCTTACTTTCGGCAAGAAAGAAGAGCAGATCTTTTTGGGCCGCGAGATTGCGCAGCACCGCGATTACAGCGAGGCGACAGCGATCCAGATCGATGAGGAAGTTCGCAAGCTCGTCGGCGAGGGCTATACCAGGGCGAAGAATATTCTTACGGACGACAAAGCAGTCTTGGAGAAGATTGCCATGGCATTGCTGGAGCGCGAGGTACTCGACGCGACAGAAGTGAAAATGCTGGTCGATGGCAAGGATCTGCCGCCGTTCAAGCCGCTGCCGCCGAAACCCGATGACGGCGTACAGCAGGTGCTCAAGCCCGAACCCGGACGCGTTCCGGCCAAGGGAGAGCGCCCAGCGACGGCCTAGTTCAACCCCATTACGCCGCCCAAAACCGGGCGCGATGGAGACCGCGTTTTCTTCAGTCGTTAAATTTTATGTGGTGGAATAGGCGACCTCCGGGTCGCCTTCTTCTTTGAGCTCAAGGGATCGCTTCGCGCGCGGAGATTTCAACGCTCCTGGAATCAGGGCTATCGTCGCCAGGATGATGAAAAAAGGATCGATCGGCCGACGATAATAAACCTCGGGGCTGGTGATGTAGTAGATGAGCGGGAAGGAAAACAGCACGAGCGCATACGGCAATGCCCGCGACCAGTCGGCCTTGAACGCGCGCCAAAGCCCCAGCAACATCAGGATCGTGAGCGTGGTGCAGAAGACGATGTTCGGAGGATCGAGCGGTTCTTCTTTCAGATAGTCGCGATCCAGACTCCAGTAGCCAGTCCAGATAAACACGA
>DATJNC010000083.1:0-3951 GCA_035508395.1 Terriglobales bacterium
GCCGACCTGGGCGTCAGCAGCTTGCAGCTCGACAACCCGGCCCGCGGATTTAGTTTTCAGGCGGATGCGCCCTTAGACATGCGGATGAATCCCATGTCGGGCCAAACCGCCGAACAAGTGGTAAACCACCTCGACGAGCGCGAGCTTGCCGATGTGATTTACGAATTCGGTGAGGAAAGGAGGTCGCGGAGAATCGCCAGAGCCATTGTCCGGTCGCGGCCGATACAGACGACGAAGCAACTTGCCGACGTCATATCAGCCGCGGCCCGGCCAATGAAACATGAGCGTATTCATCCCGCGACGCGAACCTTTCAGGCTCTCCGAATCTTCGTAAACCGTGAACTCGACGATCTGAAAGCACTGCTGGAGGCTGCGCCTCGCGTGCTGAAGCCGGGCGGAAGGCTGGTCGTGATCAGCTTTCACTCGCTCGAGGATCGGATCGTCAAGGATGCACTGCGCGATGGCGCAAAGCAAGGGATCTACCGGCTGCTCACGAAAAAGCCGGTGATCGCGTCCGAAGAAGAGGTTAGAAAGAACCCGCGTTCGCGCAGCGCGAAATTGCGCGCCGCCGAAAGAACGTAGTGTGGTGCGGGCATTCTTGCCCGCGAAGAGCCGCGGAGCGGCGTAAGAGTGCAGCCCACGGCGCAAGCCGTGGGTGATGAGCGGAGCAAGGTGCAGCCCCGGAGGGGCGCAAGAAAGTTTAGGTTTGCCCGGAAAAACTGCTGGGCTCCCGGTGCGGATGATTGTAAGAACTGTGCCGGGTAAAAGTTTCGAAGTTGCGCGACGCTAAACGAACTGTGGAAGAACAGCCAAGGCCGCGAATGCGGGCGAGCCTAACGAGCATGTGCAACGCCGTGGAAGAGCGGCCCTTTAGGGCCGCGTTGAGCAGCGATCGGGTTTTGGGGGTTTAGCCCCGGTTCGCAGATTCTGTGGTGGAGTTGTTTCGGAGCGGCCACGAAAACACAAATAAGGCCGGGTCCGAAAATGAAGGAAGACACGAAACGAATGTTTACGGGCACTCTAATTGTAGATCTGATCGCCGCGGTCGAACGCGCCGAAGCCAGAACGCAACAAATTACGCCGATCGAAATAGAAACCTGCTCAATCAAACTACAGCTCGCATCAGCGCAGGCAAACTCGGATTCTGATTCCAAACTTCTCGGAGTGGCATAACCTATGAGCGCGGCCGCAGCCATGCAACTGGCAGTTCCTCAAAATCGGCGCAAGTCCTGCTGGCTGGGTACGCCGGAAATCTATTTCCGCAAACGCCTCGACAACTCGCGCCTGGTCAAGGTCGAAGACCCGCGCCGCGAACGCGAGATGCGCATGTTCGGCATCGCTCTCTGTCTTCTCTTTGTGCTGGTCATGGGCTACGCATGGCAGCATTTCCGCGCCATCGAATATGGATACCGCATCGAGTCCCTCCGCTCACAGCGTGACGGCCTCGTCGGCATGAATCAGGCGCTGCGCCTCGAGGAAGCTTCGCTGCGCGATCCTGAGCGAATTGACGCCATGGCCCGCAGGCTCGGCATGCAGGCTCCCGATCCCGGGCAGGTGCTTCGCATGGATGATTCAACCGATCTCAGCGCGCCGGTGATGGCCAGCGCCGCTCCGGTTTCCGTGGTCTCCGCGCGTTAGCTTCCGCAGCATTGTCATCCTGAGCGCAGCGCGACGATGCGAAGCGCCGGTCAAGCGGAGCGAAGGATCTATGCATTTAGTTAGAACGTGGCGGCTCCTCGGGGCCGCCAAAATTTTCTGAGTTCTCATCGTGCCAGCAGCCTCGTCCAGCAACGGCCGCTTCAGAATCTACGCCCTCACCGGCCTGCTCTGTTTCTGGCTCCTCGCCATCTGTCTTCGCCTCGTTTATCTTCAGATTTTCTGCTACGGCGATTTCGAACGCCGCGCCGCCCACCAGCAGCAGCGCAGCTTCGATCTCTCTCCCCGCCGGGGAGCCATCTACGATCGCGCCGGCCGCGAGCTGGCTATGTCGATCGATGTCGACTCCGCCTTCATCGTCCCAACCGAAACTCCCGATCTCGCCAATACGGTCAGCCTGATCACCCGTATCACCAAAGACGATCCGCGCGTCGTGCTCGCCGATTGCAAGGCTCATAAAACTTTCTGCTGGGTCGCCAGAAAAGCCGATGCCGAAACCGCCGACCGCATCCGCTCTCTCAATCTGCTGGGCGTTCACTTTCAAAAAGAACCCAAGCGCTTTTATCCCAAACGCGAACTTGCCGCGCAGGTTCTCGGCTACGTCGGCACCGACGATCAGGGCCTCAGCGGCCTCGAGCGCGAATTCAATGATCAGCTCGAAGGCAAGCCCGGCAAGCTGATGATTTCCGTCGATGCCCGCAAGCGCTGGTTCGCCAGCGTCGAAAAACAGCCCGAGCCCGGAGACAACCTCGTCCTCACCATCGACCAGAACATTCAATACATCGCCGAGCGCGAACTCGAGCGCGGAATGGAAGAGACCAAAGCGATCGCCGGAACCGCAATCGTGATGAATCCGCACACCGGCGAAATTCTCGCGCTTACCAATCGGCCGACATTCAATCCCAACAACAAAAAAGAAATTCGCCCCGAGACCCTGAAAAACCACGCCGTCAGCGACGTCTACGAGCCCGGCTCAACCTTCAAGGTGGTTACCATCTCTGCCGGCCTCGAAGAAAAACTCACCCGCCCCGACGAAGTATTCGATTGCCAGATGGGTTCGATCGTTATTAACGGCACGCGCATTCACGACAGCAAGCCGCATGGCCTGCTCACCGTTTCCGAAATCATCGCCGAGTCCAGCGACGTTGGCGCCATCAAAGTCGCCATGCGGCTTGGCAACGACCGCTTCTATAAATACATTCGCGCCTTCGGATTCGGCCAGCAGACTGGCATCGAACTCCCAGGTGAAACCCGCGGCATGTCGAAACCGGTCGATCGCTGGTCGAAGATCTCGTTTGCCTCCATCTCCATGGGCCAGGAGGTTGGAGTCTCTGCCGTCCAACTCGTATCTCTCATCGCGACCATTGCCGATGACGGCATCCGCGTTCCGCCACGCATCGTCGCGGGGACCGTGGTTCCCCAAAATG
The DNA here is from genome assembly GCA_035508395.1 of Terriglobales bacterium. Classification (GTDB taxonomy): domain Bacteria; phylum Acidobacteriota; class Terriglobia; order Terriglobales; family Acidobacteriaceae; genus Acidiflorens. Next base: position 3,084 of record DATJNC010000083.1, read on the forward strand.
CGATTCAAACGGTTGCGTTTCATCCCGCCGAAGGCGCGCGCGTAATTTCATCGCTGACCGCGGCCCAGATGAGACAGATGCTGCAAGGCGTTGTCCTTCACGGCACTGGCCGCAAGGCGCTCCTCGAAGGTTACACTTCCGCCGGCAAAACCGGCACGGCGCAAAAGTATGACCCTGCCATCGGCAAATACTCGCACACGAAGTACTACGCGTCCTTTGCCGGATTCGCTCCTATCAACGATCCGCAGATCGCAATCGTCGTCGTTCTCGATTCCGCGGTCGGTCTTCACCAGGGAGGCCAGGTCTCCGCGCCCATCTTCCAGCGCATCGCGCAGCAGGTGCTCGAGTATCAGCATGTGCCTCATGATGTGGAATTGCCCGCCAGCCGCCAGGTCCTGCTCGCTCGTCGCAATGTGCCTGAGACCAGTCTCGACGAAAGTTCGCCGGATCATCTCGGCGCCAGCCTCGACCTCGGCGACACTGCGCTCGATTCGCAGCCAATTTCGGCAACCGCGAGCCTCGCGCAGTCGAAGCCGACAGCTTCAGCGCCCGCACCCGTTGCTTCGCAGATAGTACCCGCGACGCAGACGCAAAGAATGTCATCGTCGCCTGCTCAGCCGGTTCTCGCAACCACGACACAGGGCGGCCCACTGAAACCTGGGGTCTCCAGCACGCCCGGTGCTGGCGGGCTGGGGTTGAGCGGCACCGTCGTCCTCTCCGTCGAAGAAGGAGGAATCGAAGTCCCATCCTTCCTCGGCAAAAACCTTCGCGGAGCCCTCGAAGCCGCCCAGGATGCCGGTCTCGACCTCGATGCGGTCGGCAGCGGCGTCGCCCGCGAGCAATCTCCCCAACCCGGAGCCCACGTCGC
>DATJNC010000084.1:0-11149 GCA_035508395.1 Terriglobales bacterium
CAAGTTGCCTGCCCACCGCGTCCGTATTCTTCACAATCGCACGAAAGGCTGACGCCTGGTCAGTTGTCGCCTGCGCCTCCATGGCAGCGTGAAAGCTCTTTAGGTCGTCCTTCTCATCTACTCCATCCGGTCGCCCCGACGACGAAAGTCCTGCCCCACTCATCGCAGCGCCTCCACCGCCATGTCCTCCTCCACCGTGTTGCGCGAATGCACTCACAGAAAGGAAGAGAAATAACGCTGAAGTCAGCAACATTCCTGCGCGCGGAGTCGTAATCGGGAGGAAAGGATTGCAACGGGAAGAAATCACACTGAACGACTTCATAACCAGACGGGCGTGACCAGATTTGTCGGAATCCTCAGATGGCAGATTAGATTTCCCACTTGATCGGATCTTCAGATTTGGAGAATTATATCTTGCTCTTTCCGTGCTCTCGACCACGGTGACAGTTCTTTACAAACCTGTGGTCGTGATCCCCAGACCTCCTACGATCAGGGACCAGCAACCACCCTTATCTCCGCCCTCCCAGCATCTCCATCACGCGATCAAAATCCTCGATGGTCGCGTACTCAATCGTGATCCTCCCGCGCCCTGCCTTATCCCGTATTCGTACCCGCATCCCGAGGATCGACTCCAGATTTCGCTGCGCGGCCTTTACATTCGGATCTACCCACCGGGCTCCCCGCGGCGGTCCCAGCGGGACCTTGTGCGGCACGTGCATCCCTTTCACTAAAGACTCCAGGTCCGATACCGACAAGTTCTCTTCCATCGCGCGTTTTGCAAAACTCCAGATCTGCGTATCTTCCTTCAGCGGCATCAGCGCTTTGGCATGGCTCAGCGTCAGCCGGCCTCCAATCAGCGCCTCGAGCACACCGGAAGGCAGCGTGAGCAACCGAATGTAATTCGCCACCGTCTCGCGCGACACGCCCACCCTGGCGCCAATCTCCTCCTGTGTCAGGGCGAATTCCTGGCTCAGATTCGAAAATGCTTTCGCCATGTCCACCGGGTTGAGATCCTGTCTCTGCAGGTTTTCCACCAGCGTCATCTCGGCGGCCTGCTGCTCCGACACCCGCTTGACAACCGCCGGAATCGTCTCCAGTCCTGCGATGTTCGCTGCCCTCATTCGGCGCTCGCCCAGAATCAGCCGGTACCGCCCCTCCGGCCCCGGACGCACCACGATCGGCTGCAACAAACCCTGCGTCTTAATCGACTTGGCCAGTTCGTTCAGCAATTCCTCTTTGAAAAAAGCTCTGGTCTGGTGTGGATTGCGTTCGATCAACTCGAGCCGGAGCTGCACCACTTGCTCTCCGCCCTCCGAAGCCCTCAGCTCCGCTACAGTCGCCTGCGGAGAGATCGAAGTGACGGGCGACTCGCTCGGCGAGAGTGATTCCATTGCAGAGGAGCTTGTTTCCGCAGGCATCGTAATCGGCGCGGGCGTAGACTCTGCTACCGCCGGAGTAATTCTCTGTGGCCTGGGCAGCAGCGACTCCAGCCCGCGCCCCAGCGCCCGCCGCTTCTCGACCACTTTCTCGTGCGCCTTGTCGTGGATCTTGTCCTGCATCACATCTTGTGCTTTGTTTTGTGCCATGGTTGCCGATCCCTCATGCATTGCTGACTGCCCTTGCCAGTCGTTTAGTCTCTTAGTTCAGTCGCGCCCGATGTCATCCTGAGCAAAGCCATCTGCGTTACATCGATATACATAAATATTTATATATATCAATCTATGCGGCGGCGCCCGGCTCCGGTGGTGTTTGCGCCGGAACCGCCACTGTTTCCCCCGCTGCCAACTGCCGGTCCAGAATCTCCTTCGCCATGCGGATGTAACTCTCCGCTCCCCTCGACCTGACGTCATACACCAGCGCCGGTTTCCCATGGCTCGGAGCTTCCGCCAGGCGTATGTTTCGCGGAATGGTCGTCTTCAGCAGCCGCTCTCCAAAAAATTTTCTCAGCTCTTCCGACACTTGCTGGGCCAGGTTGGTTCGTTCATCGAACATGGTCAGCACAACGCCCTCAATCGCCAGCTCTGGATTCAGCCCTTCCCGTATCCTTTCGATCGTGTCCAGCAGCTCCGACACTCCCTCAAGCGCAAAGTACTCCGCCTGCATGGGAATCAATACTCCATCGGCAGCAACGAGGGCGTTGAGCGTGAGAAGATCGAGCGCTGGTGGACAATCGAGCACGATGAACTGAAATCTCTCGCGAAGCGGCTCCAGGGCGTCCCGCAATCGATATTCGCGGCGCTCTGCCTGCACCAACTCGAGGTTCGCTCCAATGAGATTCTTGTGCGAGGGGATCAACCAGAGCTGTTCAAGTTCAGTCAGCTGCAATGCCTCCTCGGCCGCGGCCGCCCGCATCAATACGTCGTAGATGTTGATCCGCTCCGGATCCTTGGCCAGGCCGAGGCCGCTCGACGTGTTCGATTGAGGATCACAGTCAACCAGCAACGTATTGACCTCCGCAGCAGCCAGGGAGGCAGCTAGGTTGATGGCGGTCGTAGTCTTTCCGACTCCACCTTTCTGATTGGCAATCGCTATCACGCGTCCCATATCTGGTTCCTCACGCCTCCCTCCATGGCAGACGTTCGCAGCGGATGCTCGTCGCGGATGCCGAACTATGAATGGTCGGCATCATCGCCCGACGTGACTACAAACACAGGCGGCCACCCGGGGGATCGCAGCAGACTGCTGCCTCCGTGGAATTTTGCTTGTTGCACCTCTGCAAGATTTTGGTTAGTGCGCGCCAGAATAATTCGTGTGCGTGTGCGAAAGCAATGCCGCATTTCAGTGCAATCCGGCAATGTTCCGCGCGGAACATTCACGCGCACTGAGACACTAAGCGGATGAAAAACTGGCAGAGCGGTGTTCTGCGTGGAACATTCTGTGAGGGGACGGCGGGGCGTTCCTGCCTCCAATGTTCCGCGCAGAACATTTTCGTACGCTGCCTGAAATTGGAGGACCGTAAATGACCCGTTCGTGTCGAGATCTGGAAGGGTGTCATGCAACCAGGAGCATGGTGCATTTCCCACTTTGCTCATGCCATTACTTTGCACTTGCGGCTTCACCGGCCGCTGTTAGGTTCTCTTACAGCTGTTTTTCCCACTTTGTACTAGTTTGATTCCGTCAGGCCCGGATTGAATGGGAGCCGAGGGCAAGCACTCGTTCACGGGACTGCGGGACATCGATGGTCTGCCACTGCAACTGCGGGACGGCGGCAGGGAAGCGAAGATGTGGGGAGTGGAGGGAGAGTTCGGTCGAGAGTGCTTTGAACTGGGCGGCGGTGATGAGGATGGCAAGGCGACCGGTGGGAGCGAGGAAGCGAAGGGCCAAGGGTAAGGTTCGATTGAAATTCTCGACGGCGCGGAAGGTCACGACATCGGCCGGAGCCAGCACGGCCTCGCGATGGGAGGCAGGCGGGTTTGGAGATGCGCCGGCGATCGTTTCGCAGTCCGGGGACGAAGGGATGACGAGGCGATGGGCAAGGGCCTCGGCACGTTCCGCACTTATATCGACGTTCGTCAATGTAAGAGCGCGGGCGACCTCGCGAAGGAAGGCCACCTTCTTGTGGTTGGACTCGACCAGGGTCAGGCGAATTCCGGGCGACCAGATTTTGACGGGAAGGCCGGGGAATCCGGCGCCGGAGCCGATATCGATAACGAGGCCCGAGCCGCGAACTGCAAACCGGGAGCAGTCGCGTTCTGTGCCCCGATTTGCCTCAGGAAACACGTGGCGAGCAAGGAAAAAGCTCTCCCCGAAGTGGCGGGTGACGATCTCTTCAGGATTACGGATCGCGGTGAGATTGATGCGGGTATTCCAGCGCAACAATATATCGATGTATATCGATGTTTGCTCGAGCTGAGCGGGCGCCAGCGGGCGATCGAGGAATGGCTCGAGAAGGGCGACGATGCGTGCGGAGTTCACAGTTCTCGGTTCTCAGTTCACAGTTCTCAGGAAGAGCAAAACACAAGTCGCACTTTCACTCAAGCGACCGGACTTTTGACCCCCTGCCAGCCAAATCAAGCGGCGGTTATTGGCTCAAAGACGATGTACTGAAATGTACGTACACAATTATTTTCTATTATAACCACTCGGCTATTAATTGGACAGTAATAGAGAAGGCGGATCCTGGACGGATTCGTCGTAAGTTGTTGATTTCATCAGGAGGTGAAGGGCTGATGGCGGAGTGGAGCGTCCCCGATATAAGTCGTGAAATCAATGCAATAAGAGCGGTTGGCGAAGGATGGGGATGCGGTACAGATTGAACTTGTAGGTTGCGTTGCGAAAAGCGCTGATCTGTTTGGGATCACGATGCGAAGAATCGAGCGATGCGCCGGCCCAGCCCGATTTTCGCCTCGAAACTCAGTCCCGTTTCCACTCCAGCCGACGAAAACCCCGCGTCGGCTAGGGGCCCCGGGGCTGGAGTTGGCCCCGGCCGGACACCGCCATAGTTCGCAACAAGTCGACCCAAACAACAAAGATCGACCGAACCGTGTTATGCCTGATATCGCGCTTCCCGATATTTCAGGCTGAATAATATCGCCACGATGGCCAAGACGAGCGGACAGATCACGCTCGCTTCGGGACCCACCGATCCTCCTGTCAGCCACCGCGGGCCGTTCAGAGTTACATGGAAGAGGTTGTGCGAAGGGATAAATCCGCTGTTGGGCACGCCATAAAAGAATGTCTGGCTCCAGTCGTAGCCGAGATGAAAGCCCACCGCGCACCACAGAGTTCCGGTTCGCCGCAGAAACAAGCACAACAGCAGTCCAAACGACACGACCGACAGCGCACCGACGATGTTTTCTCCTTTATTGCTCAGGTGACCGAAGCCGAACAAAGCCGAGAGCACCACTGCTGCCGGCCAGAAACCGATGCCAGTCGCCAGCGTGAACTGCGCATACCCGCGATAGAGGAATTCCTCCGCTATGGCTGATAACAGGAATGCTCCGCCCCAGGCGGCCGCCGACATCAGAATCGCCGTGCCATGAATCGTGGGGCTCGCGATCTGAAGCCCATGGAGCAGGTAAATGATCAGCACGGTTGCGCTGCTCGAGAGAAAGCCGATCCATAGACCCAACCACAGTTGCTTCACGAGCGCTTGTTTCGCAGGCAGGCCATACTGGCCGATCCTGCGTCCTTCGATTTGGCTCATGACCCATGCCGCCAGGGTAACGATGAAGACGAAAAAAGCGTCGGGCACGGCGATCTCGGATGGCGTGAACTTGCCGGGATTGAATCCCAGCGGGATGAGAAATCGTATGATAATCGCGCGCGCCACCGCGCCCATCGCGACTAACATCAGCAGGAAAATCAGCAGCCGCCATCCGGCGCGCAATCCCTTGGGTCCGATAAACATCGCTCGTAAACCGATAGTGTTGCTGCCCATGAGCGTCCCCTCTTGAGCGCTTTGACCGCACAAATGGCTGCGTCTGACGCCGTTGATCCTATCCAAAGCTTTCTACGCAAAGTTCTGCCGTAAAGTTTCGTTTGTTGCAAAAAGGCGCTATGGCGGCTCATCGACGCATTGACTTCCTTCGCTCGAAATCGGACGTAGAGCGTCAATTCCATCGTCGTGAGGCACGGGAGCCAGCTTTTGCCGTCACGTAATGGTGTCGAGTTGCCAAGTGTGGAAGTTCGTCATTGCTCGGTTGCGAATACTGGTAGGAAGCCGGTGAGCATTCTTTTATTCCTTACGCAAGGCCACATCGTATCCTGAGCGGCAATGGACGGAATCACGCCTTCGCACAACCTTGCGCTTCGTGTTCGCTTTTTCGGAGCCGGAAAGTGGAGCGGATCGAAACTCGCTGTTCCTCACCACCCAGGCTACCCTCGCGGGTTAACCCACATGGGTAATTGCAAGCGATCCTGGCTCGCATAAAGTGTGCCACTAGCCAATTCGCCCGACCCCCCTCCCCGTCCGTGCGGCGTTGGCTCTGCAGGAGGAAGCAGCAATGAAAATGAAAAGGATGGGATTGTTTCTACTTGCCATCGCCGCCCTGGCCTTACTGCTCTCAGCAACCTGTTTGGCGCAAACGCCCACAGGTGACAACAGCTTCTACTTTGTCACTTATTACTCCAACAACGTAGCTGGCGCGCCCGATGCCATGCTGCGCTTCATCAACGATGGCGAATTCGGCTCGAACATGACCGCCAACATCTACGTCTTCGACGATAGCCAGGAACTCCAGGCTTGCGGGTCTTGTGAGATCACTCCGGACGGCATTCTGTCAGAAGATGTAAAGACCGAACTCACCAACAACCCGCTCACCGGCCGGATTCCGACTCGGGGAGTAATCAAGGTGATCGGGAACGCCTTCACCCCTGCGGGCGCGGCCGAAATCGCCCCGCTGCGTGGATGGGCGACCCACATCCAGCGCGCGACTCCCACCTCTGGAGCTTATGTCACCACGGAAGCGCCTCTGGCGGATTCGAACATCGGGAACGAACTCGAAGTGCTGCCGAACCTTTGCTACTACGCGCAGCTTCTCGGTTCCGGCCAAGGGACCATCACTTGCACTCCGGAAGATCACGACTTCTAATTACTGTGCGCCGCTTATCCTGACCCCGGCCGAGAGTGCCGGGGTTTTCTTTTCGGGTTGATGAGGCTGAAGAGGATTCTTCAATCGTCAGAGACGATTTCGCGCACCGCTTCCCGAACTACGAGCCTCACCGGCTACTAGCTAGTAACGACTAACCACTGTCTTCTCCATCCGCACAACCGCCAGCGTCAACCCGTCTCCCAGCGGAGCTTCCACTCGCTCGATCTCCGTATATCCCTTTGCCCGATAGAAGGGAACGCCCGTCAGCGTCGCCCCCATTTCCAGGCGATGAAATCCCTCCGCGATCGCGGCCTTCTCGCACGCATCCAGAATCATTCCGCCAATTCCGCGACGCGCCCACTCGGGATGAACAAAAAACGCCCGAATCTTCGCCGCCTCTGTCGTCGGATCGAGCAGCGAGTCCTCGCGCCCCGCGAACTGATCGCCCCCATAGAGCGTCCTTCTCCGGCTCCATCCGCCGCAGCCAACAATGCTGAATCCTTCACCGATGTTTTGATTTTGGGCGGCGCAACGCTTTAGCGTTGCGTTTGATCCCAAAGGTTGATCTGCGGCTTTAGCTGCTAAGGTTGTCTCACCGGATGACCCGATCTCTCCTGCCTCCGCAACAAAATATGTCCTATCCGCGATCAGCCGGGTGTCCACTCCATACACAACCGCCAGCGCGCGCTCCAATTGCGCCGGAGAGTAATCGCCCGCCTGCAACCCCCGGACCGACAGCTCGATGAGCCGAGACAGCTCGGGAACATCGCGCACTTCCGCCAGCCGAATCGAGATGTTCATCGTGCCACCAACCCGCCGACATGCTTTGTGCCCAATCGTGCACTCCGCGGTTAGGAATTTTTTTACTGGCCTAGGTAGCAGGTACTGGCTACTGCCTTCCATGCACTTCCGACTCTGCAGCCCTCGAAAGCCTGTGTGAGAATTTCATCAATCTTTACTCATCAGTTCGGAGGTATCCAGCCGTGTTCCTTCCCCGATTTGCACTCGTTCCTCGAATTCTGATTGCAGCGCTAGCACTCACGGTTTCGATCGCACACGCACAACAAATCAGCTCCGGAGGTTTCGGCGGCTCGACGCGCCCAAGCGCGAGCTCGACCGCCTCCGTGAGCAGCCTTGAAGCAGCCCGTGCACAGGTCACAAGCGTCGAGCTGAGCGCGGCCCGTGTCACCGGCGGAGCATCGACTGCGGTCACCATCCGTCTTAGTCGGCCCGCTCCCGCGCCCGGCACGACCGTCTCGCTCACAAGCTCCGATGACAGCATCGTCTCGCTGCCCGCGTTCGCGAGAATTCCTGCGGGCGACGACAGCATCACGATCGACGCTTATACATCGTCGGTGAGCGACGCCTCGAAAGTCACGATTACGGCCTTCACCGATAGTACGCTGGCCGGCGCATCGCTCGAAGTTGTGGCCGCGACCACCGTGCCATTCACGCTTTCGCTGAGCCCAGCCACGGTGACCATTGCCCCGGGCAAAACGGGCACAAGCACTGTAAAAACCAAGGCCAGCACGGGATACAGCCATGCGCTCAAATTGACCGCAGCCAATCTCCCCAGCGGTGTGAAGCTCGCGTTTAGTCCTGCGACGGTGGTCGCTCCTGGAACGGGCAGTTCGACGGCGAAACTCACCGTGGCAAGCAGCGTCGCGGCCGGCACTTATTCCATCCACGTGGCGGCGAGCGATGGCACGAACTCGCGCAGCGTAACTCTCAAGTTAAAAGTGGGATCGACATCGACTTCGGGCCCCGGGGCGACCTTCACCGGTTGCTGGTATCAATCGGGAGGCAACAGCTACCAGGGCGTCATCGTGACTACGAAGAACACCGGCAACTGGCCCTTCTATGCCAACCTTTATTTCGGAGCCACCTGCAATGCCAACGACTGGGCCGACGATTTCGGCCTGGGAGAGATTTTGTACTTCAGCCCGATGTACACGTGGACCCTCTGGTTCGACCACTTCCCCAATCAGACCGGGATGTCGGCGCAGTACCAGATCGGCAGCCAGGTCTCGCAGTGCATCAACTACAACGTGGTTTCAACTTGCCCGTAGGTCAGAGGGTTAAAAGTCACAGGTCAGAGGTCGGAAGTTGGAGACTTAGAGGATTGAAGGTTGGGTTTTACGTCTAACCTTGCCTTCTAACCTCTAACCTCCGACCTTGTCACATTCCCCGCAAGGGCACACTTCCCGGAGGTACGCCCACGAGTAGATCCCCAGATCGTGGTTGTCGTTCCAGGAAAACCTCAGCGCGTATTTTCCTACGGCCTCGGCCGAAAGAGCCTTGATCGCCGGCTTGAACATCGGCAGTGTTCCCGGAGCCGGTTTCTCAAGCTCACCCGCCTTCCTTCCGCTCTTACGGCGCTCATCCTCACAAAGCGCGCACGGACAAGCGTCGCGCAAGAACCTGAACGTATACGACGACCGGTGCCCGTCTTTCCACTCAATCTGCAGGCCCTGGCCCGAGGTCAAATGCACCTTTACCGACTTCGGATCGTTCGATATCCGCGGCGTCGGATCAGCTACTCCCATGCCTCAAGTATCGCACGCCGCGAATCGGGTACCGGGCTTCGGATTGTTGTCCAAGAGCGAAGAACTAGGAGCTAACGGCCTTCGCATCTCTGCGAATGAGGGCGAAGTCCACAAAATATCCGAGGCCGAGCGCCAGAGGAATCACTCCAAACGCGGCCGCCGTCCACGCATCCGGCTCTGCTCGTCCAATCAGGGAGAAGCACGCCATATAGCCCAGGGCGCCCGCCGTCAGCAAAATCCCATAGCGCCGCGATCTTGCACCTTCGTTCAGCTCTGGCACCATGGGAACATCCACGCCCCGCGCCAGGGCAGCCAGCCGCTCATCGGTGCGTAACTTTCGCACCCGATAGAACGTGTACATTGCCCCCAGCGGCACGGCAAAAACCAGAACCACCGCCGCCAACCCGATAATGTTGTTGTCCATTTCGTCCTCCTGGGATCGACGGCAGGTTCGACGCACTGCAAATGGATCTCGAGCCGCCGATCTATAAGGAGATACGCTCCCACAGGTTCGCCAGTTCCACACAAAAACTTCGCCAGTTCCACACAAAAACAAGGGGCGAGCACCCAATTACCGCAGCGCCTGCCCGTTCGCCTTCATCTGTCCCAGTAACGTCTGGTCCTGCGCCACCAGCGTCTTGGGCAGCGCCGCATAGTTTAGTTTGGTCGCGGTCTCCTGGCCGTTCGTGATGACAAACTGCAAGAAATCTTTGAGATTTTGCCGCTTGGCCGTGTCGTCCCCATCTTTCGGCACCAGCACAAATGTCAGGCCCGCGATCGGATAGGCATCCTTCGCGGCCGCCGGCGGATTCACGATGGGCACGCGCACATCCTTACTCAGTTCCGTGGAGAACGCCTCGATCGCGTCTGTTGTCCCCTGCGCTGTCGGCAGCTCATAATTCCCAGCCTTATTTCGAATCTCCGCCACCGGCAAGTTATTTTCCTTGGCATAGGTGAGTTCCACGTAACCAATTGCGCCCGGAGCCTGCTTCACCACGCCGGTCACTCCTTCGCTGCCCTTGCCGCCAACTCCGGCCGGCCAGCTCACCGAAATTCCCTTTCCCACCTTCTGATCCCATTCCGGATCGACCTGGCTCAGATAGGTGGTAAAAATGTTTGTCGTCCCGCTGCCATCCGACCGATGGGCCACGGTGATCTGGAGGTTCGGCAGGTTCACATCGGGATTGTCTTTCTTAATCGCGGGATCATTCCATTTCATGATCTTCCCCAAGAAAATTCCCGCGAGCGTCGTATCGCTGAGCCGGAGCGGCTTCCCCAGGTTCGGCAGGTTATACGTGATGCACACCGGCCCCGCGCTCTCTGCGATCTGCACCACAGGAGGCATTTCACCCAACGCCTTATCATCGAGCGCCGCGTCGCTAGCGCCAAAGTCCACCAGCCCTTTTTTCAGCTGCTGAATCCCGCCGCCGCTACCAATCGACTGATAGTTGATCCGCACCTTATTCTGCTGGCCAAAGTCGGCCGCCCACTGCGACATTGCCGGATTGATGAATGTGCTCCCCGCGCCTGTCAACCCATTGGTTCCACCACCCCCAGCCACCGAATGCGCAGGATTGCTGCCCGTGCACGCGATGGTCATGAGTGCGAGCCACGCCAGAACGACGAAGGCTAAAATGTCGTGTACATACAAGTCAGCCAAGTACTGAAGCTTCGACGATCGTGCTTCCGACGATCGTGGCTTCGACGATCGTGGCTCCGACCACCTCGCAACGGCAGAAGTGATCGGCGCTGCGCTTTTTGAAAATGACTCTGCTGCTTCCCGATCGACGCACGCACGCAAACCCCAAGCAGACATACTCCACCTCCGACTGGGTTGGATTGTCGCGATTCCCACGCGGTTCGCCCGTGAGCATTAACATTTGATGAATTTCAGGTCGCAGTCCGTGCTCGGAACTCCGATGGAAGAAAAGAAGTCGCGATGGATTTAACTCTGCGGCTTTGTGGGAATGTTCAGGCGGTGAGGGCAGAAAGGTAGCGGGTAAGGAGTTGTTCGTCGTTGCCCTGGAATTCGAGGAACATGATGCCGTTGCCGAATTGCGGGTGGCGGGT
>DATJNC010000085.1:0-4360 GCA_035508395.1 Terriglobales bacterium
CCCTGGCGCTGCTTGTGTTTCGTGTTTTCGCAGATCACGCGCACCACACCCTTGCGGTGGATGATCTTGCACTTGTCGCAAATTTTCTTTACTGATGCCCTAACTTTCATTTCCAGACCCTTACCGGGGCTAAAGCCCCACTTGTTTCTGATCTCATTCGGCACGCCTCAAGGCGTGCCCTTTCACAACATCTTCCAACTTGCTACTTGTACCTGTAGACAATTCGTCCGCGATTCAGGTCGTAAGGAGAAAGTTCGACCGCGACCTTGTCTCCGGGAAGAATGCGAATGAAATTCTTGCGCATCTTGCCGGAAACGTGCGCCAGCACCTGGTGTTTGTTTTCCAGTTCCACCTTGAACATGGCATTGGGCAACGGTTCAATGACCGTGGCCATGACTTCAATCGCGTCTTCTTTACTCATCGACCTCCCTAAATTTCTTACCGCCAGAGATCCTTCGACTCGCTTACGCTCGCTCAGGATTTCGGCAGTGGGCTCCCGCTTCGCTCATGCCCGCTAGACGCCTCAACTTCAATCGCGTCTTCTTTACTCATCGACCTCCAAAATCAGTTCTCAGTCGTCAGTTCTCAGTTGTCAGTAAAACCACTCGGCTCTTACTGAGAACTGAGAACCGATAACTGACAACTTAGTTCGTCAAAATCACCGGGCCCTGTTTCGTCACCGCTACACAGTGCTCGAAATGGGCACTATAGCTGCCGTCGAGCGTTACGGCCGTCCACTTATCGCTCAAAACTCTTGTGCCTGGCCCCCCGAAGTTGACCATCGGCTCGATGGCCAAAACCATGCCCTCGGAAAGTTCGGCTCCCTGGCCTTTCTTGCCGAAATTCGGAATCTGCGGCGCTTCGTGCAGCTTGGTTCCGATGCCGTGCCCGACAAATTCTCTCACCACGCTGAACCCGGCCGCTTCCACGTGTTTCTGAATCGCCGATCCAACGTGGCCAATCGTGTTGCCGATCTTCGCCTGCTCAATTCCTTTGTAGAGCGAAGCTTCGGTCACTTCGAGCAACTTCTTCAGCTCCGGCGTAATCGCGTTACCCACCGGCACTGTAATTGCGGCGTCGCCATAATATCCGTCGAAGACCACGCCGCAGTCGATGGAAACGATGTCGCCCGCTTTCAGCACCCGTTTTTCCGACGGGATGCCGTGGACGATCTCCTCGTTCACCGAGGTACACAGCACGCAGGGATAACCGTAGTATCCCTTGAACGCCGGAGTCGCGCCGAGTTCCGCAATCAGCTTTTCGGCGGCCTTCTCCAAATCCATCGTCGTGGCGCCGGGCGCAACCACGGTTTTCACGTGATCAAGCACCTGGCGAACAATATGGCCGCTGCGCCGCATCTTTTCGATTTCCGGCGGCGACTTGCGGATAACCTTGTCGTCTCCAAAACTCATCATCGTTAGCGCCGGTCATCGAGCGATGCACATCGATTGCGATGGCCATCGATCACTCCCAAGATCTGGGCCGCCACTGCGTCGACCGCTTGATCGGCATTGACCGCGACCAGCCGTTGCCGTTTACGGTAGTAGTCCACGAGCGGACTGGTCTGCCTGTCATACGCAGCCAGACGCTCGGTAATGACTTCAGGACGATCGTCGTCGCGGATAATCAACGGGGTTCCATCCACATCGCACAACTCGTCCACGCGAGGTGGCTGGAAATGGATGTTATAGAGCCGTCCACAGGAGCGGCAGGAGCGCCGCCCGGTAAGCCGCAGCAGTAGTTGATTATAATCGACGACCAACTGGATCACAACCGGACCGCAGTCGGGTGAATTGTCAAAGAACTCTCTTTCCAGGAAGGCATCGAGCCATCCTGCCTGGGGGGCCGTCCTGGGAAAGCCATCCAGTACATATCCTCGCTGGCAATCGGGCTCGCGCAAGCGCGCAGCCACGATGCCATACATCAGTTCGTCCGGCACCAGCTCGCCGCGCGCCATGATGTCTTTCGCCTGGACGCCGAGGCTGGTTCCTTTGGCTACGTGGTCCCGGAGAAGGTCGCCGGTCGATACCTGCGGGATTCCGTAGTGCTGAACAATTTGTTTCGCCTGTGTGCCCTTCCCGGCCCCGGGAGGCCCGAGAAGAATCACTGGCCCGATTTTCTGCATGGCTTCGTTGGCCATTAAAACCCAGTTCTCAGTTCTCAGCTCTCAGTTCTCAGCAAACCTTCGGAACCAACAACCAAGAACCCGGGATCGACCACTTACCAGCGGCGTCCACGAAGACGGCCGCTCTTGGGCGTAAATCCATCGTAGTGACGCATGATCAGTTGCGCTTCGATCTGCGTGACCGTATCCATGGCGACGCCGACGACGATCAGAAGCGAAGTGCCGCCAAAATAAAAGTTGACGCCCAAACCGTTCGTGATCCACGTGGGCAAATTCTCAAAAACGCGGCCCAGTACCGGCAGGTGATTCAACTTCATCCCGGCGATCATCCATTCCGGGATGAGCGAGATCAGGATCAGGTAAAGCGCGCCGACCAGTGTGATGCGGGTGAGTACATCGTTGATGAAGTCGGAGGTGCGCTTTCCGGGCCGGATGCCAGGAATAAATCCTCCCCACTTGCGCATGTTGTCGGCCACCTCGTTCGGGTTGAACACGATCGAGATGTAGAAGTAGGCGAAGAAGACGATGCCCAGGCAGTAGAGCAAGGTGTACAAAGGCTCGCCCCAGCGCAGCGCATCGAGAAACGGTCCGACCACGCGATTGTTGTGTAGAGGAGCGGCGAGCATCTGCGGCAGCGCCAAAATCGACGAGGCAAAGATGACAGGCATGACGCCGCCGGCATTGACGCGGAGAGGCAGGTGGGTGGACTGGCCTCCCATGACTTTTCGCCCAACGACGCGTTTGGCGTATTGCACGGGGATGCGGCGCTCGCTGCGCTCGACATAGACGATGAAGGCAACCACCGCGATCATCAAAATGATCAGGATGACAAGTGCCGGGAAGGTGAACGCTCCCCAGGCGGCCGTACGGGCTTTTTCGAGCAGGTCGGCGACACCGCGCGGCAGGCCGACGACGATGCCGGCAAAGATGAGCAGCGACATGCCATTGCCGATGCCGCGCTCGGTAATCTGCTCGCCCAGCCACATGATGAATGCCGATCCGGTGGTCAGGGTGAGCATGGTCATCAGGATGAAGCCGGGGCCGGGAGTATTGACGAAGTCTCCTGCTTTTTGCAGGCTGATCGCGATGCCGAACGATTGCACGGCACTAAGGATGACGGTCAGGTAGCGCGTCCATTGGGTGATCTTCTTGCGCCCGAGTTCGCCCTCTTTCTGCAGTTTGGCCAGCGGCTCATAGACGACCGTAAGCAACTGCAGAATGATGGAGGCGGTGATGTACGGCATGATGCCAAGGGCGAAGATCGTGAGCCTACGAAGGTTGCCGCCGCTGAACAGGTCGACAAAGCCAAGCACGCTGCCGCGGTTTTGCTCAAAGAACTGGGCCAGCCGGTCGCCATTGATTCCCGGCGTCGGAATGTGCCCGCCGATGCGATAAACAGCCAGCAAACCAAGCGTAAAAAGCACACGCTTGCGCAAGTCGGGAACCCGGAAGATATTTGCCAGCTTTTCCAGCATTGCCTTATTACCTCGAACCCAAGACTACGAAACTAAGACTTCAGACCAAGACTTCGAACCTACGCCTTCGCGCCCAAGACCTCGAACTTGCCGCCCGCCTTGGTGATTTTTTCCTGCGCCGTTTTCGAGAACTTGTGAGCCTGGATAGTGAGAGCCGAAGTCAGCTCGCCATTGCCAAGAATCTTGATCGGCTTGCGCCCTTTGACGACGCCTGCTTTTTTGAGCACGTCGGGAGTGATTTCGGTCTCGCCGAGTTCGGCCAGCCGGTCGAGATTCACGACCGCATATTCTTCGCGGAAAATGTTGGTAAAGCCGCGCTTGGGCAAACGGCGATGGAGCGGCATCTGGCCGCCTTCAAATCCGCGGATCAGGCGCGCTCCCGAACGGGACCACTGCCCTTTGTGGCCTCGGGTTGAAGTCTTGCCCATGCCCGAACCCATGCCGCGTCCGACGCGCTTGCGCTTCTCCGTTGCCTTGCGAGGTGCCTTGATGGTTGAAAGATTCATATCAAACCCAGCTCTCAGCTCTCAGCTCCATGCTCTCAGCAAGTCTTTCAGGTTTTCCTGAGAGCTTGCAGCTTGGAGCTGCGAGCTTAATCTACTATTTCCACCAGATGCGGGATCTTCTTGATCATGCCGCGAATGGAGGATGTATTGGGGCGTTCAATCACCTGATTGAGGCGAGTGAAGCCCAGTCCTTTAACTACCTTCTTATACTTTTCGGGCGTGCAGATCGCCGACCGAACCAGCTTGATCTGGAT
>DATJNC010000086.1:0-4653 GCA_035508395.1 Terriglobales bacterium
GGATCCTTATCGAAGCCAATCAAATGACCCGGTGCGCCGAGGCGTTTTGCTATTTCGAAAGAATGCCCGCCCAAGCCCACCGTGGCATCCAGATAAGTTCCGCCACGCCGTACGGCCAGAAAATCGATCGCTTCTTTTAAAAGAACGGGAACATGGCCACTTTGCCCATGCCCACCCCACTCGGGGATGTTTTGTCCAGAATCCGTTGCCACTAGATGCCCAGGTCGTCGAGCGTCTTGATGTCTTCATCCGTGAATGGCTGCTCTTTGATCTCCTTATCGAGCGCTTCCATGTTGCGGACTTCCAGCCAGGTCAGATTGCCGAGCACTGCCACCTCTCCCTTGAGTTGCGCCGCTTCGCGCAGAACCTGTGGGAGCAGCAGGCGCCCCTGCCCGTCGATCTCCACGACCTGCCCGTAATAGTTGGTGCGGGTCAGAAATTTTTTCTTGCTCGGGTTGTAAGTGGAGAGCGATGCCAGCTTCTGCTCGATCCGCTCCCATTCCTCGAAGGGATATATCTGGGCACTTATCCCGTCGGTGCTGGTTATGTAAAATTTCTGGGCGTATTTTTCGTCGATCACCCGCTTGTATTCGGCGGGGACTTTGAGCCGTCCCTTTTCGTCGACGCGAGTTGGGTGATTTCCGCGAAACATGTGCCCGGTTTGTTTCTGGGCTCCGTTGAGTTCTGGCTGCTACCACAGCCGCAAGCACGATGAGGGAGGTAGAAGCGGTGAAAACGCAGGTGGAATCAGGTTCTTTTGGGCTGTTTTTAGGGGTGTCAGTCTCAAAATCCACTGGCGCTCCGAAAGTTAAGAATTCTGCCCTTGACCTCTACTGTTCATTCCACTTTCAACCACTTTTGACCACATCCTACGCCTAACTCCTTGATTGTCAATAAGAAAGTTTCAGGTTGAGATTTCGAAAAGGGGGTGGTCGGGCGAACTACGAAATCTTGCGGTTAACGACTGAGATGACCACAATATGTTGGGCTTAAAGAAATGGTTCCCGTCCCCAAGCTTCGTATTTTCTTCGCCTTAGCCACGAAACGACCAGAGAATCGACTGTGGAAAACTGGCCTTTCATTGTCTAGTGCTCTCGGTCAGCTACGACGTCTCCCAGCAGGAGCCTTCTGGGGACCGCGCCCACGATGATCCCCACGAGTATGGCGGCGAGAAGCGTATAACCCCCCTCAATCCAAAGGAAGTTGGGCCCGAAATTCCATTGATTCGCGACCAGCAGCCCGACCGCAATGAGGAGCCACAGCGACAACGAGATCTGGAGACCTCGCCAGAGGGTTCTTGTTCCAATCCACGCAAGAAAGACGGCCACGCAATAGGAAAACATCAAGCAGACGGCGACGGTCAGAAGATGAGGCATCCAGGTCCGGGCGAGGTCATGAGCCTGCTGGTCGGTCAGACCGACGGTCTTCGCCCATTGCGAGCGGAAGACGTACTCAGAGTGCCAGACCACGCCTAATACCCAAATTACGCCGGTGGCCAACAGCGCGGGCAGATGGGCGATGCGGAGGGCGGCCGGGTGCGCGGACGCGGCATGGGAATCAGGGAGAGCGTGGGCAGCATCCGGGATGCAAGCCTGATCGCAACTGGCGCGGTCGGGCCATCGCGAACAGTCGGCGAGGGTAAGTTGGGGCGTTCTGGTCAGGCCAGTAAATGCGGCCCGAAGCGCGTTGAAACGCACAGTGACCGGTTGATGAGTTTCCGGACAGTTCACGGTCCGGGTTCCGCGATATTCGTTATAGATGTGCTTCCCCCACAAGGCGGGCATAAAGAGGATGAGGCAAGCGGCGGAGAGGAAAAGAAGTACCCAGATCAGGACTAGCATGACACACCTCCGGGCCCCGCGCGGGAGCACAGGACGGAGTTGTTGAACGGGCGGGGCCGTCTTCCTGGCACTGACCATACGCTTCCAGCGCCGGGAGCGCAGTGAGGATTGTCACCAAAGGCTGGTGAGGCAGGGAGCGCGGTATCTGGCAGGAGCGGGGCGTTATTTCGAAGGTTCGACGTAGACGGCGGTGCCGTAGGCGAGGACCTCAGTGACTCCCTGCATGACCTCGGTGGCGTCATAACGAGCGCCGACAACAGCATTTGCGCCGATGTCGGCGGCATGTTGCAGCATGAGATCGAACGCTTCGGCGCGGGCCTTTTCGCACAGGTTCGTCAGGAGCGTGATGTTGCCGCCGATGATAGTTTGCAATCCGGCTCCAATGCTGCCGAAAATCGATCGCGAGCGCACAGTGATTCCTCGAACTACGCCGAGGGTGCGAACGACGCGATAGCCATCAAGTTCAAATTGGGTGGTCACCATGGCGTGGCTGACCATGCGGCCGGCGGTCTGCACGGGATAAGAGCTCATGAGGCCTCCTAGTTTATAGGCCCGATTATATTCTGCGGGCCGGAGCAAGTATCGGTCTGTGGCGAGCCTCTAAATGCAAAACGAAGAAGAGCCGGCCTGCTGGAGATTGCTTGTCTTTATATAATGTGGCTCGCTTGTTAGCGAGAATTTGTGATGTGGAGGACCTTTTGCATTCACGCCGTCAGTTCCTGAAGACCATTTCCGTTGCCAGCGCAGCAGGCGCAGGGCTGCGCAACGCGAGCGGAGCAGAAATTAGCAAAGAACTCCCGCCAGCAATCACCGCTTTGCGCTCGATGCGCGACCAGGCGCGGCCTATCACCCAAGAAGAGCGCAGCGAGAGGCAAGAAAAGGCTCGACGGCTGATGAAGGAAAACAGTCTCGATGCTGTTCTGTTCGCCCAGGGAACATCCCTTCGATACTTTACCGGCATTCGCTGGGAAGGCGGAGAACGGCTATTCGCGATGGTGCTGCCCGTCAAAGGTGATGCGTTCTATGTTTCGCCTGCATTCGAAGAAGACCGCGCACGCGAGCAGATTGCGCTGGGTCCCGGGGGGAAAAACGCGGATTTGCGGGTCTGGCAGGAAGATGAGAGCCCATACGAGCGGGTGGCGCAAGGGCTGAGCGATCGCGGCCTTTCGACGGCGAACATCGGGTTCGAAGAGACGATCAAGTTCGTTTTCACCGACAACATCAGGAGAGCGGCAGCCGGCGCGAGTTTTGTCAGCGCGACCCCGGTGACGGCGGGATGCCGCATGATCAAGAGCGCGCATGAAATTGAGTTGATGCGGCTGGCGGCGAAGGTGACGTTTGCGGCTTATGAGGCGACATACCGCTCGTTGAAAGTTGGGATGACGCAAAAGGACGTCGAGGCGCTTATCGAGGCGGCGCATGGTCAACTTGGTTTCGAGGGCGGCGCGGATGTGCAGGTGGGAGAGTATTCCGCGTTTCCGCACGGGTCCGTTGCCGAGCAGCAAATCCGCGAGGGAACGATCGTGATGATCGACGGCGGATGTACCGCAGAGGGATATCAGTCAGACATTACACGCACATTTGTCTTGGGAAAGGCCAGCGACAAGATGAAGCAGGTTTTTGAGATCGTGCATCGCGCGCAGAGTGCGGCGCTGGCGGCGGCGCGGCCCGGAGTCGAGGCAGGCTCGGTGGACGCGGCCGCACGCAAAGTGATTACCGATGCTGGATATGGACCGGGCTATAAGTACTTCACGCATCGCCTGGGACACGGGATGGGAATGGATGGTCACGAATGGCCCTATTTGGTGCGCGGAAACACGGTCAAATTGCAACCCAACATGACGTTCAGCGATGAACCGGGAATTTATATTCGCGGGGAGTTTGGGATCCGGCTGGAAGATGACATGCACATTCTCGAAAACGGCGCGGAGCTGTTCACACCGCAATGTCCGTCGCTGGAGAAGCCGTTCGAGCGCCAGGGCTAAAGCCCTCAGTGATTCCGGCATGTACGCGGCCCTGAAGGGCCGCTCTTTCACGACGACATAAACATTCGGGCAGACTACGAAACAGCCTCGGAAGACATTGAGGATGACTCGGCGCGTCACGCGGCCGAAGCGGCGACCGGTATTGGGTTGGCGGGCGCTGCGCCACGCGAAATCAAAAATAGATATTTTTCTGCGTCGGGAGCTACTTCACCGGAATGCTGTAGTGGGAGGAAAGGACGCGCCAGCTGTTGCCGACACGCACCCAGACATCTGTAAAGCGGTCGTGATATTCGTAAGGTTTGTTTCTGGAACGGCCCCGCTCGTAGTACGCGCCAGTGACGACAGCAACCATACCACCGCGGGTATGAACGCGCATGTCGGACTGCTCAGCAACTTCCACCTGGACTGACGGATCGGCGCTATGCGTGATGTAACCGGCCTTGCTGTAGGTGGCGCCGTCTTCAACGGTGATAATGAAGTCTTCGGTGAGGTGCGTGGAGAGAAAATCGATATCGCGATCTTTGTAAGCGGCAGTCCACTTCTCTTCGAGCTTGCGGACCTGGTCGGCGCCCGGACCCGATTCCTGGGCGGCCAGCCGCATCGACAGGCATGCAAAGACTACAAGGGCGAGCCGGGATGCCATGCGGAGCGACATGCGGTCTATGTGACCGCAAATCGCACGTTGGGACAAGTTCCTTAGGTAACAGCGCGCCTCGCCGGGACGATTCCAGCCGCGATCCCTTTTGTGGGAGCTATGTGGCTACAGGCTCCGAACGTAAGCCGGCGAGCTGGTTCTTCATGGCTACTGCCAGCCGCCGGATTCCTTC
>DATJNC010000087.1:0-10613 GCA_035508395.1 Terriglobales bacterium
CTCGCGCCCGTCGCCGCCCCCGACTTCTCTCTCCGCCCAATCTCTCTGACCTCCTCGTCCTCCCTGGTTAAACTCTCCGCCTTTCGCGGCAAGCCCGTCCTCCTCCACTTTGCCTCCAGCACCGACGACCTCAGCAAACAAGACTGGTTCACCTTCAACCAGCACTCCGCAGACTGGTCGGCAAAAGGCCTGCAACTCATCTCAATTGACTTCGCCGACGCAGAAAGCCGAGGCGCATCGAACCCAGTCCACTACCCGTTCCCTGTCCTCCACGGCACCGATGATGTCGCCGCTATCTATGACATCCTTTTCCGCTATCTCTTCGATCGCCATCGCGACATCGATCTGCCCACTTCCTTCCTCGTCAATCCCGAAGGAGAAATCGTCAAGGTCTATCAGGGCACGGTCGATCCCGCTCACCTCGACCACGACTTCGGCAACATCCCCCGCACCGCCGCCGACCGCCTCGCCCGCGCGCTTCCCTACCCCGGCGTCGCCGAGATCACCGAGTTCAGCCGCAACTATCTCTCCTTCGGCTCTGTCTATTTCCAGCGCGGATATCTCGACCAGGCTCTCGCCGCCTTTCAAATCGCATCGCGCGACGACCCCGAAAGCGCCGAAGCTGTGTATGGAATGGGCAGCATCTACCTTGAGCAGAAGAAAAATCATCAGGCGCAGGACTACTTCGAGCGCGCCCTCAAACTTCAGGCCAGCTATCCTGACACACTAGCCAACTCCTGGAACAACCTCGGCCTCATCGCCGCCCGCGAAGGCGCGTTTCCCGAGGCGATTGCCGATTTCCTTCAGGCGCTCCGCCTCAGTCCCGACCACCTGATCGCCATGAATAATCTCGGTGGCGCATATCGTCAAAGCAGAAGTTGGGACGACGCCCAGGCGATCTACGAACGTGCGCTCGCGCTTAAGCCAACCGATGCCGACGCGAACTACGGCCTGGGCATGGTCTACGCGCAAAAGGGCGACACAACGAGAACGGAAGAGTATTTGAAGCGTGCACTAACTCTGAAGCCGGCCTACCCCGAAGCGCTCAACAATCTCGGCATCCTTTATTTGCGCACCCAGCGCCGCGACGAAGCCGTCGCCACTTTTCAGGAGTCGATCCGCGTCGCGCCCGATTTCGATCAGGCCTACATCAACCTCGCGCGTGTCCACGCCATCGAAGGCAATTCCGACGCAGCCCGCGCTGTCCTGCAGGAGTTACTCAAACGCCACCCCGACAACCCCACCGCCCGCGACTTACTCTCTCAGCTCAGCAAATGAGGTCCGCCAACGGCTACCGACCAGCGACAAACGACGTTAGGGTCTCGGCGTCTCCGCTCTCAATAACTCCACAAACTCCTTGTAAAATTTCTCGGTGTTCAAATCCACCTGTATCTCCACCGGCCTCACCTCGCGCTTCGGCTTATCCACATCGGTCCAGGTCAGCGTGTCGCCATACTCGGCCCCGTGATCGATATTCACATCCATATATCTCGTCTCACTTTTCGTAATCACGCTTGGATCCAACCATGCCACCGACGCTAACTCATCCCACAGGTAGTTATAATTCCCTCGCAGCCGCGCATAAGTCCCAATGTATTTCGCCACCGGCGTCGTTCCCGTCTTGATCTGGTCGATCAGTTCTTGCGACATGCGTGTCTTCACCGAAATATCCACTGGCGTGCATACAATCTTCCTCCATGGCGCCAGGAGCACAATGTGCGCTGCCTCCGGATCGAACCAGACATTGAATTCCCGCCGCGGAGTGTCCGTGAATTCCGGGTTATCGGTCTGGGGACTCAAACTCGCTCCCATAAACACCAACTCCTTCGCCAGGCTGGCAAACTCGGGATCGATCGTCTGCGCCAGCGCCAGATTCGTGAATGGCCCACCCTCATAGATCGTAACCTCATGCGGATACTTATGCACCATGCGAATCAGAAAATGTGCCGCATCCTCATCCGCCGGCTTCGTCGTCGGCATCCCCTCCGGCATCTTCGGCAGCTCGCGCGCCGGGTGGTAGTACTTTGGCGTCCACGCCCCTAGCCATGCAAACGTCCCATACGACTCTTCGTCGTGTTCCGTCTGTTCTTTCGTTCGCATCAGCGGATTCTCCGCCCCCGCCACCACGGGAATGTCCGTCCGCCCGATCAACTCCAGCGTCCGCAGCGTGTGAGCCACTTCTTCTGTCAGCCACGCATCTCCTGTCACCACCGTGATTCCCAGCACCTCGGTCTGCGGGGACTGAATCAGCAACAGAATCGCCTGTTGATCCGTGCCGGCCGGTCCGGCTGCATCCTGGTCGATGATCACTTTTCGCTTGCCTTCCTCAGCTGCCACAAAACTTGCCAGCAAGAACATTAGTACGGTCACAACCATCGTCGTACGAGCCCGCATCCAATTCCGCCTTTTCTCCAACACAGTCTCCTTGTGCATGAATTTTCTGTAGGGACGCGGCCTGCCGCGTCTCCTGCGTATAGAACCTGATTCCTTCACTTCATTCCGACGACAATATCCTAAACCTCTCGGCGCCTTGCGCCTCGCATGCACCCCAATTTGCGGAGCACGATTTGCGCGAATAGAATTACCAGCATCGTCTCCAATCGGCTTCACTTGTTGATGCAATCATCCAGGAGTTCTTGATTTGATCCCCAGCCCATTGCGAAAAGCCGGCGTGCGCGCCGCATTCGGCGCTATCTCGCTCGCCCTCGCCTTTGCGCAAGCCCCCGCCGCCAAGCCCGCTCGCGCCGCCACTCTCCACGGCCACGTTTCCGATGCCGCCGGCTCTCCTGCTATCGACGTCTTCGTCTTCCTCGAACGTGCCACCGAAAATCCCGGAGTCAACGGCGCCCTGACCCATGGCGTCGAAACTCAAAAAGTCCACACCAGCGGCAAGGGAAATTTCAACTTCCCCAGCCTCGGTGAGGGCGCTTACACCATCTATGCCCAAACCGTCAGTGGCGCCCGCTCACCACGCACGCATCTCACGTTGAAAGCCCGCGAAAACAAAACCGTCGATCTCGCCTTCCGGCCCTCCTCGGCAGCGGAATCACAACCCGCCTCCTCGACTGCAGCGAGTGGCTCCTCCACGCAGCAAGCTCCCGATTTCTACGACCAGCCCCAATTCACCGTTGCCGGTGTCACTGAGGCCAGCAACTCCGGCGGACACGGCATCGAAAACATCAAGCGCGCCAGCGAAGCTCTCGTCAAAGCCACCGGCTCGCTAAGCAAAGACTCCCCTGACAAATTGCCTGATCAAACAACACCCCCCGCGGCCGAAACCAAATCTGGCGCTGTCACCAACGAAGCTCTCGAATCGCAGCGCGCCACTCTCCGCGCTCGCATTACCGCCGACGAAAAAGCGAGCAGTGATGCCGAACAGAATCTGTCCGGCTCTCCGCCCAACTCCCAACCGCCCGACTCACGCCAGTCCAGCGCCAAGAAGTCCCCTCCTCCGCTGACCAACCTCGCGCAGGCCGACCTCCACCACCAACTTGCTCAACTCGATGAAACCCTCGGCGATCCGCTAGAGGCCGTCAACGAATATCAGCGCGCCGAAGAACTCGCTCCGTCCGAGCCTCACTGCTTTGACTGGGCAACCGAGTTACTCACCCATCGTGCCCTTGAGCCAGCCACCGAAATCTTCGAGCAGGGCCATCGCCACTATCCGCAGTCCGTCCGCATGCTGCTCGGCCTCGGAGCCGCGTGGTACGCCCGCGGCGACGACGACCAGGCTGCCCAGTATTTCCGCGATGCCTCCGATCTCGCGCCCGCCGACCCCACTCCTTACATGTTTCTCGGCCGCATGGAGACCGCCGAAACCATGCCCTCGGAAGAGACCGTCAATTATTTCGCCCGCTTTGCCCGCCTTGCTCCCAACAACCCCTGGGCCAACTACTATTACGCCGTCGGCCTCTGGCGCCGCGCCCTCTCTGAAGGTCCGGTCGACGACCCAACCTTCACGCAGATCGAAGCTTTGCTCCAGCGCGCCATCCAGTTCGAGTCAAACTTCGCCGCCGCTCATCTGCAACTCGGTACCCTCTATGGCGCGCACGAGGATTACCCCAAGGCGATCGCCGAATTCCAGAAAGCCATCGCCACCGATCCCAATCTCGAAGAGGCACACTATCGCCTCGCCCTCGCCTACCGCCGCACCGGCAACAGTTCCGGAGCCGAAAAAGAGATGCAGATTCACGACCAGCTCCAGGCCAAAGCCAAAGAAGACGCCGAGCGCCGCCGCAAATCCATTCAGCAGTTTGTGATTTCGCTGCAAGATTGACACCTGGAGACGCGTGCCCGCTCGTCTCATGCCGATTTCAGACTAGTAATGACGCCGCTTTTCTAAGATTTCAGGCTACCGGAAACACGGCTCGCTGCTTCTCTCGTTCCGTCATCCGGAAAAAGTATCCCGTGTCATCCTCTGCGGAGCAAGACGATCCGCGAAGCGGATGGCCTTGCGCAGTCGAAGGACCCCGTGTCCAGAGAATCTCCTCCGACTCAGCAAGGAGTTCTCTCAACCGGCGATCTCTGTCGAATGGGTACTAGCCACTAGCTACTAGTTACTGAGTACTGGGTACTGAGCCTCCATCCACCACGCACCGGAACCCAATCGTCCCCGCCCGGTCATGCCCCGGAGACATCAATAGATATTTCTCATGTTCATCCAGCCGGTAAGTCTGCGGAAAATACCAGATCGATCCCAGCGGCTGATAAGCCGCTCCCCCGCGAACAATCGCTGCTCGCGTGTGCGCATCGCGATACTCATCCGTCCACTGCGAAACATTGCCCATCAGGTCGAGAATTCCAAACGGACTTGCTCCCCCCGGAAAGTCGCCCACACCCGCCAAAGGCCGCATCGCCGGCCCCGAATCCACCGGCGGCAGCGCCTGCGAATTCCATCTGTTCCCCCACGGATATACTCGTCCATCCCCGCCCTGCGCCGCATATTGCCACTCCCATTCATGTGGAAGCCGCTTCCCCGCCCACGCCGCATACGCGCGCGCATCCTCAATCGATACCCACGTTACCGGCTTATTCTCCCATCCCGCGGGAAACGTTCCATTCTGCCAGTCGCGTAGGAAGTTATGCCCGTCTTTCGGATGATAGTGCGTTGTATCCACAAACTTCTTGAATTCCGAGTTAGTAACTGGCGTGCGATCGATATAGAAGCTGCGGACACTGACTGTGTGGTCATGATATCGCCGCGGCACATCCTCCCATGGGTACTGCACATCTACTCCCGGATCGTTTCCACCCTCGATCTCAATGCCACTTACACGAAAATGAAACTCACTCCCCGGAATACGTACCATTCCCGCAGGAGCTACAGCCGCCAACTTAGTCGGGGCAGTCTCCACCATGGTTTGAGCTTCCGGCTTCCATTCTCGGGAGTAACTGGCCAAAGAGCGCTTCGAGCGCTCCGCCATATAACTTATTAACTCCTGGAGCTGCGAAGAAGTTTCATCCGTTGCCAAGATGGCGCCATAGCCGAGACCTTCGAGATCGATCTTAATCTCTGCAAGCTTGCCGTCCATCTCCGGTTTCAATTCCGTTCCATGCCACAAATCGTAAAAGCGCATCCCGGGCCCGTTCTTCGCAACGATTTGCGTTCCGCGAACATCGTATTCATTGCGATTTACCAGAGTCCACAAGGTGCCGTGCGGCGACGGAAACTTGCTCGCGAATACTCCTGCCTGCGTCACCGCCGCATGCGGCTCCCACTCCGGACTCACCAGATACTCTGCCATCGCCCGCTCGATCCGCGTCGTGCGCAGAATAACCTCCGCGTCATGCGGAGTATTCCCGTACCAGAATCCCCACAGATTTTCCAGCGACGCATATCCTTCCCCATTGAAGAACGCATGCTGCAAGCTGTCTGTCTTGTCGCGGGTAAACCGATCCGTCACATTCACCGTGTGCCGCGTCTCCATCCATTTATCCTTATTCACCATCGGAACAAACGGATACGGCGTCCCCTCCCAGATCACCCAGTCGTTCCAGCTCAGGTTCGTCCACGCCAACGAGTTATCGCGTGGCTGAAATTGCGGTTCGAGCGCCAGCGGATGTCCCACCGCATCCGACTCCCGCCGGAACTGCGCCGGCACGCTCTCCAGCGTGTCGAAATTCAGTCCATCCGCGCCGATCTCCTTCATCAACTGCGACACCGTCTGCGCCGGCGATGCCCCATCCTTTTCCGGCCGCGTTCCCGTGTCCCACGCCAGAATCGGAAAAAACACCTTCACTCCGTGCCGATGAAATTGCTCCACCATCGCCCGCACGCCCGCCACCCCTCCCGGCAAGTCGCGCAGCATGTCAAACTGATTCCGGTCGTCTACTCCCAGATTCGGATACACGTGCCAGATCAGCACCGCATCGATCGGCCCCATGCGTGCTTCCGTTTCCGACAAAAATTTATCGACCGTGTACTCACCCTTTTCCGGATCGTACAGGCTTCGATCCCAAATCAGCAGTTGCACCTGCGAGAAGATGCGTTGCGTCCACGCCAGGTCCGCGCGCTCATACTGCGCCGGATCATACCTCAGCAAGACACGCCGATTGTCCCGCCACGCCTTCAATCCCTCGAGCCAGGCAGGCTGCTCGGCCGCTGACGGCGGCCCGGGAAAGAACACCTCGTTCGGAGGCGGCAAGGCAGTCAGGTTCATCACTCCCGTGTGCGAGACCAGATCGTGTCGCGGCTTCCACTCGTCGGCAAGCGTTGGGCGACCGAACAGGAGAAAGAGGGTGAGGGCCAAGAGAGAGGTTTTTGACGTTAGTGAAGCGGAGGAACAGATTCGTAACTTTTTGAATTCGGTTCGAAGGTTCATCGTTCGCAGAAGGGACCCGAACCAGAGTAGAACCGGGAGGCAGCAGATGTCTATCATTCGAGCCGCTTTTTAGTTAACCAGAAAAATAACACATATACCCCCCTCCCCCCCTCCCCAAATTCGCGTAAAGCCTTTGGAAGCAATTACTTAAATGCAAAGGCTTCCAATATAAGGAGTTAGCCATGAAGATCCTGGAATTTTGGGGAAATTCATGGCTACTTGAAGGCGCATCGGAGCGCGAAATTCGATAATTTAAGGCGAATTATCTCGAGGGAACTTAGTTTATCAAAGAGTTAACGCGCTCCGGGTCAGAAACACCCGCGCTCTGGAGCGAACGCGCGATTGATGCGCGGTCGAGCGTGCATATTGTCGCGTGGAATGTGGCTGAACGTCTGTGAAGGAGGTCACCGGAGATTTGTGAGATTTCTTCACTTTTCAACGCTGAGAGGCCGAGGCATCCTAAAGGGAACAGGGATCCTTCGACTGCGTCGCTGTTCGCTGGCGCGAACTACGACTCCGCTCAGGATGACATCTTCCCAACAGGATGACATCTTGCAGGGTGCTGGACCTTCTAAGAAGGTGTGGGGCCTTCCTGAAAATAATAAGGACGGGCCGAAGCCCGTCCCATGTTCATTTGCGAGTTGCGCTTAACCGCCGCTAGAAATCCAGGCGAAGAGCAAACTGGATCACACGCGGGTTGTTCACCGTTTCGTTGACCACGCCGAATGTCGACGGGCTATTGATGTCCTGCATGAACACGCCATTGCCTGTCAAACCGAATTGCGCGTGGTTGAACAGGTTGAAGAACTCCGACCGGAATTGCAGATTGAATTGCTCCGTGAGCCGGAAGTTCTTGAAGAGTGAAAAATCAGTATTCACAAAGCGTGGACCTGACACCGGCGCACGGGATGCGTCCCCAAGCGCTCCAGGAGCCGCGGGGGAAAAACAGCTCGTGTTAAACCACTCCGCTTTGGTGGGGTGGCTCAGGTGAGGATCGCAGGTCTCGTTGGGACGGTTCAAGGGGCTCCCGTTCCATTCAAAATTGACCTCAGATTGATTGTTGCTGTCGACCACAAACAGCGGGAATCCTGAGAGCGCCCTTTCAATCACGTTGACTTGCCAGCCACCAAAAGCCCCGTTCTCCACGCCATTCCAGTCAGCTCCCCATTTCTTGCCTCTACCAAAGGGGAGTTCATAGAGAACACTTGCCGAAAACTGATCGTTCACATTGAGTTGCGAAAGCCCCCAATCCGCCCGCTGCGTGTTTGGTAGCGGCCAGTACTGCGCGCCCGGCGTCGTTCCGTCGCCGTCGTCCATGCCGGAGTCGAAGGTTCGCGACCAGGTATAGCTGAGCAGCGCATACAACCCGTGCCGCACGCTCTTCGTCTCCGCCTTGATTTGCAGCGAGTCGTAACGGGCGCGCGCCCCATCGGTGATGTTGGAGATGTTGATAAACTGATTTCCCTGATATGGAGCGTTAAACCACTGTCCTCCGGGGCCGCAACCGAGGGTGTAACCGGGAATAACATCGGCCGGTTCCGGACTGCCGGCACACGCATATGGCGCATTCACGTTCATGTTCAATCCATAGAACAGAATGTGCGTGCTCCTCGTGCCCGCGTACCCAGCCGTCAGAACCACGTTCCCCGGAATCTGCCGCTCAATGTTCAGGTTGAACTGCTGCACCATCCCTTGCTTGAAATTGGAGTTTTGTGACAGTGAGGTTCCGGTGAAAGTATCGGGATTCGGCGGCGCAAGGAACGGCTGAAGATTGGGTTGTGTGAAGCCATACTTGAGTCCGCAATTGAGGGCTGCGGCGCCCGCCGCGAAATTGCCGAACGGACAGGGTCCGCCCGGGAAGCCGAAACCGAACTGATCGCCTTCGGCGTAGTAGGGCGGATTCTGCCAAAGTCCCTGCGCTCCCTGGCTCCAACCTGAGTCGTGGTAGATGGAGTATCCGGCACGGACTACAGTGTTCTGCAGGCCAAATGGCTTCCACGCCAAACCGATGCGTGGTTCAACCGCGGTCTTGTCAAAGTTGACACCGACATTGCTACCCGTTCGCACGCAGTTGGTGCAGCCATTGAATGGCACATTGCCAGCGATAAAGTATTGCTGCGTCGGCCAAATAAAATTGGCCTGCTTGTTCAACGCTTCCGTAATCGGAGTCACCAGCGCCCACGCGACTCCCAGATTTAGCGTCAGGTTGTTGGTCACGCGCCAGTCATCCTGCACAAACGGACGAAACATCTTCCAGCGCCGCCCGGTCATGGCTCCCTCGAACGTCTGGTCGTGAATGGCGCCAAAAGGCTGCCCAACCAGCAGATCCGCAGCATTATCGCCGGTCGCCGCGCCATCGAATAGGAAATATCCGTCCTGGAACCCATTGGTCATCACGTTCATCTGGTTCAAACGAATACCGATTCCGGCGCGAATATCGTGGTTCCCACGAATCATGTCGAATGTATCGCTGAAGGTGTAAACGTTCGTTCCGCCGGTAAACGGCGCGAAACCGCGGTCGCCCAGCGACCAATATGTACTCAGCTGCGTCGAACTCAAGCCGCAACTCAGGCAAGCCCTCGTGTACTGCGTCAATCCCGGAGGTGCGCTCGGGCACTTGCTATTGAGGTCGGCCCCAACAATGCCGAGCGTGTCGGCCATACAAAGCGATCCGCCGAACTCGCCAAAGGAAGTGATGTAATCGAAAATCCGGTTAAAGCCGAAGTAAGCCTGGTTGATGTTTCTTGAGTTGACGACGTGCGTTTCTGAAATGACCACGTTGCGCGCGTGATTGGCGATCAGCTGATTGCTGCCAAATGGATTCTGTTCCGCCCACGTCGGCGAGCCGCCTGGCACATAGGAATTGGCCTGGTCGTAGCTGAATCGCGCAAATGCGGAATCCTTGCTGGAAAAATTGTGATCCAGCCGGATGGTCGCATTGCCCTCATTCAGTCGCCGAACCGGAACGTTGGAATAATTTGTTCCTGTGATCGGATCGTACGTATCGCCTCCGACCGGATAAAGATTGATCATCGCGAGGCCGATGGGATCGGCCAACCCGTAGCCTGTCGGGCCGCCCGTTATCGGAATGAGATTACAGGGCGTACCTACAACTTGACTTCCGTCGGGGTTGACCGCCGTCGGAGGTCCCCCAGCCCCAGTGCAATAAAACGGCGCTCCGGAATAGGGGTTGGTTAACTGTCCCGCAAATGGATCGCCCGTGAAATCTGCGTACGGCAAGATCGTCCCTGTCGGACTTATGCCTTTTTCTGCTTGCGTTGGCACCGTCCCAATAAACGGTATCCCGTGCCGCTGCCGCTTCGCCTCATAGTTCACGAAGAAGAACGTTTTGTCTTTCTGAATCGGACCGCCCAGCGATCCGCCGAACTGGTTCAGATTGAACTGCTCCTTGAATGCCGCAAAATAGCTCTTCGCATCCAATTTCGTATTTCGGAAGTACTCATACACCGCCCCGTGCCACTTATTGGTGCCCGACTTGGTCGTCACCAGCACCGTCGGACCCGCGCGCGTTCCATATTCCGCCGAATAGTTGTAGGTAAGAACCTTGAACTCCTCAATCGAGTCAATCGTCGGCAGAATCGAAATGCCGCCCGACGTCAGCTCCGAATTGTCATTGTTGTCGAGCAGCCAGCTCGTGCTCTGCTCGCGCGATCCACCTACCGATAGCGAGAACCCCCCGCGTGCCGCCACTTCGCTGCTCGCCGCCTGCGTAAAGAAGCTGTTCGGGCTCGTCTGCTGCGTCGTCCCCGGAGTCAGTGTCGCCAACTGCAC
>DATJNC010000088.1:0-20614 GCA_035508395.1 Terriglobales bacterium
AACGGAAAGGATTGCCTGGTTCGCAACCTTAGCTTCGGCAACAGCGACGGTCCCTACACTCTCGCCGCCGGAACCTACACGCTCGCGATCAGCGAGTCGAACTCTTTGGCTCCGTGCTCCAATGCGCCGGTGATCAATTCATCGGTCACGCTGAAGCCCAGAGACAACACCTCGGCCGTCGCCGCCATCAACGCCGATGCGCCAGTTCTCGTCACGTTGCCAGATGACTTAGGCCCAGTGACGCCGGGCAACGGTCGCTTTGTGTTCGCAAATGTCGCCGACGCGTCCGAACTTGAGGCCACTCTGACCCAGCTGAACGTCAAGACTCCGCAGACGTTCACCGTAACCGCAACTCCGGGCACGGAAAACTGGATCGGCATCCCTGAAGGCACTTATTCCGTGCGGATCACCGAATCCGGTGGCACAACCGTTCTCACCTCGCAAAACATCACACTGCAGGATCAATCCGTCACGCTTGCCTACGCGGCGGGCGAGGAACTCAACAACACGGTGGAGCTTGTTACTCGAGTCGTTCGTGCCGTTTTCTAGCGAATATCTCTCAGGGAGGGCCGAGCTTGGGCGGCCCATTTTTCAGAAAACGCAGAGTATTCCTACCTCTTCGAAGGTTGTCATCCCGAGCCTCCGCAGTCCCGGCGCCAACCGGGTCCCCATACGGCCTGACATTGGCCGGATGGGCTGGGCAGCCGGGACGAGGAGAGCGAGGAATCTGCTTTTGCCCGCAATTTATGCCGGCAACTCTACCGCGCCGTAATCCTCATAATGTCGTTCTCCACTTCGACCTGTCTCGACGGAAACTTGCTCTCAATATGCGCCTGCACTTCGCTCACCGATGGAATGCCATCGCGTCCCGTCAGCCCTCGCGCGTCATCAAGCAAGATCACATGCAGAAACGGATGGCTCAAAATCATCTCCAACTCAGCCGAAAGCCTCTGCTGATCCCCAACCTTTCCCACCCAGCCGTAATATCCCGCATCCAGCCAGAACAGCGCTGGGCCACTCAACAATTGCAAAACCTCCGGCATTACCACGCGGCTGTCCCCGCAAAAAATCTTGATGTGCGGCTCGCGGGCAAACATGCGCTGAGCGCGCGTCGCCAGCTCCGGCACAAACTCAATCGAACAAATGCGGTCGAAATTCCGCTTCATGGCCGCAACCATCTCGCCGTAATAAGTGCCGGTCTCTACCAGCGTCCGCAACTGAAAACGCTCCCCATACTCGCGCACCACATTCTGTTTCAGCAGATGCGGAGACCGCTCCGGCCTCCCACGCAGAATCCAATACCAGTAGTCCGGATAATGTCCCAGCGATTTATAAGCTCCATAAAAAGGAGTGCGCTTCAACAATCGTCGAAATGTTTTCAGATCGGCCTCCGGCGCAAACAAAGAAGATTATCAGCCGCTAGCCAGCCCGCGTTCCATTCGGCACCGGAGTTTCAGGCACCGCCAGCACCGGCTGCACCCCATCGGCATATCCAATATCGAAGAGCATTGCTTCCGATAGCACGCCTCGCATTTTGCGCGGCTCGAGATTCACCACGAATAAGGCCTGCCTTCCCTCAATCTCACGCGGATTCTCACGCTCCTTCCGCATACCCGCAACCACCGTTCGTTGATGATCGCCGAAGTCCACTCGCAGCTCTATCAAATTGTCGGAACTCGCCACTTCCTTGACCGACAAAATCGTACCCACGCGCACGTCGATCTGGTTTAGAACTTCCAGTTTGATCACGGGCTTAATCGCTGCGGGATTCATGACTGGCATTCTATGCGGATTCATCATTTCTTCGTATCCGCCGGATGCTCGCGACCCGTCAGCGCCTGCGCAATATTGTTTGCTCGAATCTCGCAGCTCGCGCTCGCAGTCTCTCCCAACCACTCGGTCGGTCTCACAATTTGTCGGCGCATCATCGCTCTACTATCATCAAAGCAACGTGGGAACTCGGATGCCCGAAGACAAATCGAAAACTACCCAAACGAAAACTCCCGTCGCCGATAGCCCCATCTCCGACGTCTTTGACGCTCGCCATCCCTCGCCCTCAGAAAAACAATGGGCCGATCAAACTCTTGCTCCCACCCTCGAGAAAGCTCCCGAGAAGCCCATCGGCGCGCCCACCGGCACCAATCGCGACGAACACGGCCACGCGCGTTTCAGCACGATTTCCAACGTTCCCATCCGCCGCCTTTATACGCAGGCCGATCTGCCCGAAGACTGGAAGTACGATCAATATCTCGGCTATCCCGGCCAACCGCCCTACACGCGCGGCATTCATGCCACCGGCTATCGCGGCAAGCTCTGGACCATGCGCATGTTTTCGGGCTTCGCCTCGCCCGAAGATACCAACCAGCGCTACAAATATCTGCTCGAGCACGGCGGCGGAGGCCTCTCCGTCGCCTTCGACCTGCCCACTTTAATGGGCTACGACTCCGACCATCCTGCCAGCGAAGGCGAGGTCGGCAAGTGCGGCGTCGCCATTGATTCGCTCGAAGACATGGAAATCCTCTTCGATGGCATCAATCTCGAAAAAACCACCACATCGATGACCATCAATTCTCCCGCCAGCGTGCTCTGGGCCATGTATCTGGTGGTCGCCGAAAAGCAGGGTGCCGACTGGAAGAGAATCTCCGGCACCATTCAAAACGACATCCTTAAGGAATACATCGCGCAGAAGGAATACATCTACCCGCCCGCTCCCAGCATGCGCCTGGTCGTCGACACCTTCGAATTCGGCTCAAAGTTCACGCCGCGCTTCAACACCATTTCCATCAGCGGCTATCACATTCGCGAAGCCGGCTCGACCGCGCTGCAGGAACTCGCCTTCACCATTTACGACGGCGTCGAATATGTCGAGTGGGCGCGCCGCCGCGGACTCGATGTCGACGAATTCGGCCCGCGCCTGAGCTTCTTCTTCAACGCCCATAACGATTTTTTCGAAGAGATCGCCAAGTACCGCGCCGCCCGCAAGATCTGGTATCGCCTGATGAAAGATCGCTTCGGCGCGAAAACCGACCGTACTCGCCTGATGCGTTTCCACACTCAAACCGCCGGAGTCTCTCTTCCTGCGCAGCAGCCGATGAACAACATTGCGCGAGTCGCGCTCCAGGCGCTCGCCGCCGTGCTCGGAGGCACGCAATCCCTCCACACCGATTCCTACGACGAAGCGCTCGCCCTGCCCACCGAGGAGGCCGCCCGCATCGCGCTGCGCACGCAGCAGATCATCGCCTACGAATCCGGTGTCGCCAACACCGTCGATCCGCTCGGCGGGAGCTACTTCGTGGAGAAGCAGACTCTCGATATGGAGCAAGGCGCGTTCGATTATTTCGAAAAGCTCGATCACATGGGCGGAATGGTGAAAGCCATCGAGCGCGGATA
Organism: Terriglobales bacterium; assembly: GCA_035508395.1. GTDB lineage: Bacteria > Acidobacteriota > Terriglobia > Terriglobales > Acidobacteriaceae > Acidiflorens. The sequence goes on from DATJNC010000088.1 coordinate 3,391, forward strand.
CCCGCAGAAAGAAATTGCCGAGGCCAGCTATCAGTATCAGCGCGCCGCCGAGGCGAATGAAAAGGTCATCGTCGGCGTCAACGAATTTGCCATCGAAGAAAAACCGCCGGAGATTCTGTATATCGACGAGTCGGTCGCGCGCGCCCAAACCGCAAAGCTCAAAGCTCTGCGCGCCCGCCGATCGAATGAAGAAGTCGAGCGCAGGCTCGACGCACTGAAACGCGCCGCCGCCAAAACTCCAACCGCCGGCTCGAATGGCACCATCTCCGACGCGAACACCATGCCTTATATCGTCGATGCCGTCCGCGCCTATGCCACCGTGGGCGAAATCTGCGAAGCTCTCCGCCAGGTCTATGGAACCTACACCGAGGTAAGCGTCACCTGAAGGCACGCGGGAAATGAGGTGTTCTGCCGTTCGCAAGGCAGACGTTCTCAGTATCTGCCCCTTACTCGAAGTCGCTTTTACTAGAACTGGGAATTAAGAACTGCTCCTACGGGCTCACTCCCCCCGTATGGCAATCATTGCAGCTAACCGCCGTCATATCACCCAGATCTACCGGGTGCTTGAACTCCAACCCCGGCACAGAGGCAATGTTCACCATATTCTCCTGCTGCCCAAGCACGGTATGGCACGTGTCGCATCCCTTCGGAATTACCTTCCCCTCGGGGCTCACATGATTTCCATCGTGGCAGCGGAAACAACCGGGAAAATAAAAATGCCCGATATTGTTGGGGTGCGTCCGCCAGTCGAGCTTCATCTCGGGAAAGAAGGTCAGCTTGTAAATGCGTTGAATCTCTTCGATCGCCGAGCGAATCTCCGGCTGTTTCGACTTTGAGACATCCGGATATTTCGTCTCGTAGAAACCTTCAATCGTTTTCGCAATCCCTTGCATGGCCTCATCAGTCGTGTTGTATTTTGCCGTCATCGCCTCCACCGACTGCTGCTTGAGGTAGGGCAAACTAATATCGAGCCGATGAGCCGCGAACGACCGATCCACCAACGTATCCGGCGGCACGTAGATATGCGTCGGGCGATTGTGGCAATCGATGCAATCCATGCGCCGCTTTGCGGCACCCGCAATTTGGTCTTTCGTCAGCGTCGAATCCTTCGCGAAATACTCCGTGATCCGCCCCTGCAGGTCTTTGGCGCGTACATACACAATCGTCTGCCGCTGCTCATCGGTCGCCAGATAAGTCATTTCGTTCGCGATATTCATGTGCCAGTGGATGCCTTCCGGCTCGCCCGTTGAAGGATCTCCTCCCCCGGTCTTGATCAGCAAACGAATCTGCCGTGGCGTATTCTTTTCATCGCTGGCGAAATGGTTGAACACTTTCAACTGCGCGCCGTAAAACTTCTTGGGCCAGTGGCACGTCTCGCACGTCTCCGCCGCCGGACGCAAATTATGAACCGGTGTCGGAATCGGCCGCGGGAATGTATTCAGTGCCGTCTTGAACACCTGGCGCGCGCCCGAGAGTTTCGATTTCACATACCACGTCGCGCCCGCTCCCACGTGGCAATCCACGCAGGCCACTCGCGCGTGCGGCGATTGCTGATAGGCTGTAAACTCGGGATTCATCACCGAATGGCAGAGCTGTCCGCAGAAGCCCACCGAATCCGTGAAGTTGTACGCCTTATAACTCCCGATCACGCTCATCCCCACGAACACCACGATGAACGCCAGAAAGAAAACCATGGCGCCACGTTGTCCGGGGTCTGAAAAATCGACGCGGAAGTAGGATGCCTCGCCGGCCGATGCAAGTCGGCGCCGCCGCGTATAAAAGGCTCCTATAACCGCGATTACCAGCCCCGCGAACAGGAACCCCGGCGCCACCATATACGCCAGAATCCCGATGTACGGGCTCGGGTGCGGAGACGTGATGTCGATAAAGAACAGAAAGACGATGTTGCCCAGAGCAACCACAGCTAAGGCGAGCCCAATTATAGAAATTGGGTTACTGATTTCCCGGCGAATACGCGCAACACCGGACAGGGGCGGCGAAACAGGATTGGGGTCAGACATGGCGAGCGAGTGTCCTCCAGCTTTCGGAAAACAGATGCTTATAACAGAAATCCACCGGTTTCGACGATGACTTTTGTCTCACCGGCTTAGGTTTAATGCCTTCGTTTTTATTTATGAATGGTGTCTGAAGTTTCCTCGGCCACCGCTTCCCCGTTGCCATTTCGAGATTCGGCCGACTCTTCCTCGGCCGCAGCGGCCATCAGCGTCGCGCCATCCAGACCGTGCTCCTCGCGATAATGATGCTCCGACATCTTGCCATCCCACCACGCCCAATTCATCGGATACGCATCCGGATCGAAAAATATCTGGTAGAAGTGCCACACCAAAATAGCGAGCGACGCCAGAATCGCTTCGTAAAGGTGGACCGTGGTCGCCACATCCAGCCACCAGCGCGGCAGCAGGTGCCCCACAAAGACTTTTGCCCACAGTGCGGTACCGGTTACCGCCATCACAATCACGCCCCACACCAGCGCCCAATACTCCGCCTTTTCGGCATACGTGAAGCGCTTGAACTCCGGCTTCGAACCGCCCAGTCCCAGGTAGTAGCGCATGGTCGTAAGCGCGTCTGTCGCATCCTTGGGTTCCGGCAACATGTCCTTCACCATGCGACGACCATCGCGAGTAATGAACAGATAAACGAGGTGGTACACGCTTGCGCCGATCATTGCCACTGCTGCAATCCGGTGAATGATGCCGCGCAATTTCTCTCCCATGCCCGGAATCATGCCCAGGAAAGAGTCGGGATACTTGAGTGCAAAGCCGGTCACGACCAGGGTGAAGAATGAAATCAGCAACACCAGATGCTGCCACCGCTGGCTCAACGTCATGCGAGTGATCGTCCGATGATCCAGATCGCGCCGCAGAATCGCCTTCCGCCGCCAGATGATCACATTGTGCAACACCATTCCGCCGATCACCGCAAAGATCATTCCAACGTAAAACGAGCGGATCCAGCGAACCGCTTTGCTGCCGATGTCTGCCGAAAGTGGCGCGTCCACGTGCACTTTGCCGACAACAAATTTTTCCGTCACCCCCGGATGGCACTGCCCGCAGGTCTTCACCAGGTTTGCCTGATTGATCGTCGAACGCGGGTCGCTCGAAGGAAGAATATTGTGCACACCGTGGCAACTGGCGCAATTCGCCACCACATTCGAGCCTAGTCGCGAAGCCAGCCCGTGATAGCTTGCCAGGTAAGTGCTGGCTCGTTGCCCTGGGACTCCAAATTCCTGCGAGAGCCGCACCCCTTCGTGGCAGCGCGCGCACGTCACCTTCGCCAGGTTCTGCCCGCTGACCGGGGAATTCGGATCGAGATGCGATTTGATGTCGTGGATGCCGTGACAGTCGGTGCACACCGGCGCCTGCGAGATGCCGTGAGCGATCGCCTGTCCATGCACGCTCTGCATGAACTCGCTCTTGATCGGGCCGTGGCATTTAGCGCACGTATTGGGAATGTTGAACTTGAAAATCGACGACTTTTCATTATTCGCCGGCAGAATCTCGTGCGCCCCGTGGCAGTCCGTGCAAACCGCCGCCTTCGATGACCCGTTCGCCACTGCCTGTCCATGCACGCTCTGCTGATATGAGTAAAACTGCTGCGTGGTGAAACCCGTGCTCTCCATGATCGGCTTCTTCGAGTGGCAGGTCGCGCATGTCGCGGGAATATTCGTATGAAAAATCGGCGACTTGGGATCGTCCGCCGCAACGATCTGGTGCGGGCTGCCGTGACAGGAAAGACAGGTCGGCGCCTGATTGTTCCCGTTCTTGCGCGCGATCGCGTGAACACTCGTGTCATATCCATGCGCGGCGCTGTCGTGGCACGTCGCGCACTGTTGCGGAACAACTTTAGCCGCCGCCTGTACCTCATGGGTCTTGCCATGGCAACTCGCACAGGCCTCACTGCCAAGAATTCCGTGCACGCTTTGTGGAACCTGCGCCACTTCCTGATCGTGGCAGGTCGCACAATTCGGCAGGCGCATATTCTTCGGATGCGGGTATTCCTTCACCCCTTCATGGCAAGTGCTGCAACCCAGTTCGCCATGCACGCTGCTTTTATGTTTTGCGGCATCGACGTGCAGGCTCTTGCCCGATTCGGACTTCATCCCCGGATCGCCGTGACAAGCCAGACAATCCTGGTCTGCTGCGAAAGCCGGCCCGGCATTGAAGATGACGCTGAAGATCGCCAGCGCGATGCCGGCCCCAACCACCATTCCGAATTGTTTGGCGGCTTTCACTGGCCCTTTTCCTTCCACCGCTCCGCTCCTGGACAGCCTCCTCACCCGGAGGCAGCCTTTAAATGACTCTTTATCTTGGCGAGGGATGTACATCAGGGCAGTGAGTTACCGCACGGGGGGACGTGACTCGGGTCACAACGTCAAGGTACAGCCCGAATCGCCCGCAATCGCAAGGAAGTACGCCAGAAAGCGTCAGGATGAGTGCTGGAATGATAATGATGTTTCGAGGCAAGCCTTGAACGCGAACGCGCCCACCAGCATCCATGATTGAGAACTGAGAACTGTCTAGTGGGCAGGACTGGTGTGCGGCGAGGAATGCCGTGTCCGCGTCAACCCGACCGCGCGTACCCGGTCGTAGGCAATGTGCAGGTCCTCGCTCAGCAGATTCACCACCTGCATGCAGACTTCGCGGTGCCCGCGCAGAAAATGGAGCAGCTCTTTCCGCGCGATCTCGGCCGCCTCCACTGCGTCCACTACCTCGGCCGTAACCTCGTAGCAGCCTCCGGAGAGCGCCGCGCTCAGCCCCAGCACTTCGCCCGCCGGCGCGATACGAAGCGTCAGCCGCCGTCCGCTCTCTGAACACACCGACAGCCGCACCCGTCCTTTGCACAGCAGGAATACGTTATGCGCCGTCTGGCCCTCGCGGAACAGAACTGTTCCCCGCGGGTACGTCTGGAAAGACTTGATTCCGTCGAACTCCTGCAGCGTCCCCGGCTCAAGATCGCAGAACACCCGGTCCGATCGCTCAGCGCAATCAAGACAACTTTGCGACATCCAAATTCTCTCCTGATTGTTGATACGCGTACGGGGCGCTCAAAAACAGTGATTCGAGTCACCGGAAATCGTGACTCTGGGCACAGTGATTTTGGCCAACTAGCCCGTGGTGGCGAGCGAGCGCAAGGCAGCTTTGTTTCGAATCACCAGTGTCGAACCCTTGGTCTGCAGAATCTGCCGTTTCTTGAGATCGGCAAACAATCGCGTCACCGTTTCGCGCGACGTGCCAATCATCTGCGCAATCTCTTCGTGCGTCAGCGCCAGTTTCAGCCGCGGCTCCTGCTTCAGCGACTCTCCATTCTTCGAACTCCACTCGATCAGCAGTTTGGCCAGTTTTTCCGCCGCCGAGTGCGACAGCCCGAGCGAACGCACTTCATGGCAAGCCACGTTGTATTTCTCGCTCAGTTGCTCCGCCACCTTGAAGCAGGCGTCGCTGTGTTCCTTGAGAAAACGCAGGAAGTCGTCGCGCTTTACGAAGTTCACCTGGCACGGATCGATGGTTTCCGCCGTCAGTTCATAAGCCTTGCCCGAAACGGCCGCGCTCAGGCCGAGTACCTCGCCCGGCTCCGCAATCTTCAGGATCAGCGTCTTCCCATCGCTGGCGCAGATTGACAGCTTGATGCGGCCTTTGCAAAGGACGAAGATGCCGCGCGGGGCTTGCCCTTCCACGAACAATACCGCCCCCTTCGGATAGGCGGTCGCGTACTTGATGCTCTCGAACGACTGCAGCGCCGCCGTCGGCAGATCGCAGAACAGCCGTTCCGCGCGCATCTTGCAGGTAAGGCAGCTTTCGATAATGTCCAGACCGTATGGTGAGAGCATCTCACACCCCCTTGTGATACTTCGCTTCGGGCACCGGCCGGCACAAATACCCTGTGACGAATATCACGAGATCAGTGTGCGGCCCCGCCTAACCGCCAGCCGTGACCACTGGCACAACTGGGTGTGATGGAAGTCACAGGCCACCCCAAACCGTGCAAAACCCTGCCCCCCACGGATTTGCTGGATTTGGCGCCGCTTTCGGGGCATACTAGGCAAGCGCGCACCCGCGCCGATTTTCCTCCCTCCGGAAGAGGCGTGTCCTTGGCGATGTTCGAAGACGATACCCAATCCCACAAACCCTTAGAGCGTTCTGTATCATCCCGGCTTCTGGCTCCCCCCGCCGATGCCGAAGCCCAACGAAAAAGGATGCTTATGGCCCTCGGCATCCTCCTTCTCGCCCTCGTCGCCGTCATCGTCAAGGACTGGGATTTCTGGTTTCCCACCCGCGTCGAGACTCCCGAGGAAGTGGCGCGCAAGGCCAAGCCGCTGCCCGTCGACAGCTCCAACGCGGCCCCCTCCACCATGAGCCACGAGCGCAAGTCGGGAAAATCGGCCGCCCAGGACGCCCCATCAAGCGCGGCTTCCGGTTTCTCAGCCACCACTGAGCGCACCGCTTTGCCCCCGCTCCAGGTGGAAGTCATCGCTGGCAACCAGCGCGTCAGCATTCCCGCGCGCAGCAACGCCATTCACGTTGATGTCGGCTCCGGAATCACGGGAGCCTCGGCCTTTGAAGGCACGACTGTCAGCCCCGGAGGCGTGCGCGTCTCTCCTCAGGCCGCTCAGAACGTCAGCCTCGCCGTGCCTCCTGATTATCCTTTGCTTGCCCGCCAGATGAAGGTCCAGGGCGTGGTCAGCTTGCAGGCTCTCATCGCCAGGGATGGCACCATTCAGGAGCTTCAGATCCTCAGCGGACCCGAGATTCTCGCTGCAGCCGCGCGCGAAGCCGTGAAGCAATGGCATTTCAAACCGTACTTGCAGAATGGACAGCCCGTGGAGACTCAGGCTCGCATCACCGTCAACTTCACCATCTCCACGAACTAAGGATTGATCTCGAATAGCCGCGGTGCGGCGACAGATTTTAGCCCACGGCCCAAGCCGGGGGTGGGGGCAGAAAACTTGAGCCCCGGAGGGGCGAAAGAATGCCCCGGTCTCAAAGCGCCGCAGTAGCAAGCGGATCCTTGAAGAGCATTTCCAGGTAGGCTCCCATGCATGGCCATTGGTGCAGGCATTCTAGACAGCTGCCGAATCATCGAACCCTGCTCTCGATGACCTTATTCGCGATGGCTGCCTTCTCATTCGTTCCCGCCAAAGCGCAAACTTCCACGACGCAAACTTCCACGAAAGGAGGAGCCTCCGTGTCCTTCATGATGAAAAGCCCCGATTTCGCCAGTGGCGCCATCATCCCCAAACCATTTACTTGCACCGGCGAAGATCGATCTCCCGCGCTCGAGTGGAGCGGCGCACCCACAGGAACAAAATCGTTCGCGCTCATCGCCGATGATCCCGACGCCCCGGTTGGAACCTGGGTTCATTGGGTCGTCTTCAATATTCCCGCCGCCTCCCATGCCTTGCCCACCGGAATTGAGAGGAAAGACCAGCTTCCCGATGGAACCCGACAAGGTGTGAATGACTTTCAGAAGCTTGGCTACAACGGACCTTGCCCACCTCCGGGAAAAACGCACCGCTATTTCTTCAAGCTTTACGCCCTGAATGACCAACTCACGCTCGCCGCGGGAACGACAAAGGCTGCGCTGGAGAAGGCAATGGAAGGTCACATCATCGCCAAAGCAGAGTGGATGGGAAATTATCGCCGCTGAAGGTTAAAGTTGCGCGAGGTCGGTCGGAAAGTCCTTACACGGAACGCCGACTCTTTGTCCCAAAAATTAAACGGGCGTCCAGATTCTCTCGAATCTGGCCGCCCGGGCAGCCCTCCCCCAGAACTGCTCAATCACAAGGTACGTCTTGGCTAATAATCTTGGAATAGCACTCGGGTGCCAAAGAAGACCCACCAAAGTGCTAATCCGGTAAGAGCTGCCTGGTTATGCTCGTGCCAGGGGTGCGGCCTGGTTTCGCACCGGCACTGTCCACAAGTTTCCTCCAAGTCCACCCCGAGTTCGTCGTTTAGAATTAGCGAGTTAGCAGGTAGTAGTTGCTCAGTCGATGGACAATGACAGCTCGTTTCGCCACTTGCCGGGCAGCGGGAAAGCCTACGTTGATACCCCTGCCGCCGAGTTTTTCGCCGGGGCGAGCACCAGAAGCGCGACCCCCACGATCACCAGCGCCGGGATGTCGCCCATCAGATGTCCATGTTCACTCACGTTGTGCAACGCCTGTACCGCCATGATCCCCGCGTGAACCAGGCTCGACCATGCCGTGAATGCGATCAAGCTACGATTCTGCGATGGATTGCGGGCTGCAAGCAGCAGGAAAACCCCTAGCGTGGCATACACCCCAAGAATCATCTGCTCGTATTCAGGCTGGTTGGGCTGCCATCGCCATCCGCTCGGCCACAGGAACATCATCAGCGGGTAAACTGCAAACAAGAAGATCAAGCCCACCAGCACCAACACGACTCTCAGAATCCGTTCTCGATTCATATCTCCCCCACAGAGCATGAAATCACTGAGGCGCTATCCTAAGTCTTAAAAAAATACTGGTCAATTGGCGATTCCTCAACTACACACCCACTGCTAACCTGCTCCTATTTTCTTAGGCTGCGGCCTCGACTCAATCTCGAATCTGCCATCCCGCACGCGAACCCGCCCAGATTTTTTCGTAGAATCGCTTCATGGCTGAGGATGTCCGCGACTCCAGTTCGATACCCAAAAGCTCCCGCTCCATACTCAAAAAAGTAGCCATCTTCTCTGGCTTCTCCGACGACGAGTTGGCGTTTGTCGTTCCTCGTCTGGTCACTCGTCGGTTCCACGCGGGCGAGATCATCTTCACCGAGGGCGATCGTTGCACCGGCCTCTACCTCGTCGAGACCGGCAACATTCGCATCTTCAAAAGCTCCCCTGGAGGGCGCGAGCAGGTTCTCTCCATCGACGGTCCCGGCAGCTCCATCGCAGAACTGCCTGTCTTCGATGGCGGAGATTATCCTGCCTCGGCCCAGGCCTCAAGCGACAGCACCTTGCTCTTCTTCAGCCGCCAGGATTTTCAGACCCTCTGCCTCCAGCATCCTGAGGTCGCACTGAAAGTCCTCCGCGTCATCGGAGGACGCCTGCGCCGCCTCGTCGGCATCATCGAAGAGCTTTCTTTCACCACCGTGCGCGCACGCTTGATTGCCCTGCTGGTGCGAATGGGGAAAGCTCGCCTGGGAAAGACCGAGGGCCGCCGCGACGGCGACAGCATCGAACTTACCCTTCCGGTTAACAACACCGAACTCGCCGCCCAGATCGGAACAGTGCGCGAACTCGTCTCGCGCAACCTCAGCCGCCTCCAATCCGAGGGATTGATTCAAATGCAGGATCGTGTGTTGATGATCCCCTCCCTGCACCGGCTGGAAGCTGAACTGAACCTCGAACGTTGACCGTCTCCATCCGCACTCGCCTATACACTTCGCGTGACAAAAGTCATAGTGCGCCTCCCTTCGCGCCGCTACCCTGCTCTCGATAGTTCGACGCGCGAGCCCGTTTCCGCCGCGCTCATGGAGGCAAACAATGACCATCACGGCTGCCCAAACGGTGGGCCAGATCGCCACCGATGCGCCCGGCGCAACTCGCGAGTTCGAAAAGCTCGGAATTGATTATTGCTGCGGCGGAACTCGCACCCTCGGCGAAGCCTGCGCCCAAGCCAACGTCAATCTCGATGCCGTTCTGGCCCGGTTGCAGCGGAACGCCGCGGCTCCTTCACCCGTGGGCGAACAAGGCTGGCAGACGTGGTCGCTCTCTGACCTGATCGCGCACATCAATGGCACCCATCACGTATTCGTGCGCAGCGAATGTCCTCGCATCCAGGCCCTCGCCGCCAAGGTCGTCAAAGTGCACGGCAAGAATCATCCCGAGTTGCTGGCCGTGCAAGACCAGTTCTCCGCGCTCGTCGGCGAGCTTCGTGCCCACCTTATGAAGGAAGAGCAGGTGCTCTTTCCATATGTGGTCCGCATGGAACAGAGCGTCCTCGCCGGCCAGCCCGTGCCTCCCGCCATGTTCGGCACCGTCGTCAACCCGATTCGCATGATGATGAGTGAGCACGACGGAGCCGGTGATGCCCTTCGGCAATTGCGCTCTCTCACCCGCGATTACGAGGCCCCTCCCGACGCCTGCATCAGCTATCGCACATTATTCGCGGCCTTGCAGGAATTCGAGGCCGATCTGCACCAGCACATTCATCTGGAAAACAACATTCTCTTTCCTCGTGCGGCGGCCATGGAAGCCGGACGCAAGTAGCATCGCGCGGGCATGATCCCGGATCCTTTCCCATTTCGGGAATGCGCCGGTCCGACGCTCAGTAAGAAACCTTACTCCGCCATTCGCCGTCTGTTGCAAGATCTTCGGTTTGCGTTCCGTGCATTCTCAGGAGGGTTTCATGCTCGTTCGAGGTTCTTCTGACTTCAAGTCGGCTGTCGTCCTCGCATTTCTTTTTTTATTTTCCTCGCTCATCTTCGCCGACCCGGTGCCTGCCTCCCAATGCATCGATTGTCACAGCAAGGTCACGCCCAACATCGTCTCCGACTGGAAACTGAGCAAGCACAGCCAGCTTGAAATCACCTGCACCGTCTGCCACGGCGATCAGCACTCGTCCGCCAGCGACGTCTCGAAGGTAAAGATTCCAACTCCGGAAACTTGCGCCCAGTGCCACCAGACGCAGGTCGATCAGTACAAGCACGGCAAGCACTCCAAAGCATGGGCCGCCATGATGGCCATGCCCACCATTCATTGGCAACCCATGGCCATGATTGAAGGGCAGAAAGGTTGTGGAGGATGTCACAAGATCGGCGAGAAGCCGGTCGACGAGATCGTGAAGCTGCGTCAGGAAGGCAACGTCTTCGGTGCCGCCTCATGCGACTCCTGCCACACTCGCCACACCTTTTCCGTCGAAGAAGCCAGGTCTCCTCAGGCCTGCGAAACCTGCCACATGGGGTTCGACCATCCCCAGTGGGAGATGTATTCCTCCTCCAAGCATGGCGTGCGTGAGGACCTGAAGCAGCGCGGCATTCTCCCGGCTGGAGCCGCCGCTCCCACCTGCCAGACCTGCCACATGCAAGACGGCGATCACGGCGTGCGCACCGCCTGGGGATTTCTCGCGGTTCGTCTTCCGCTCCCCGAAGACAAGCAGTGGGCCGCCGATCGCGCCACCATCCTTCAGGCCCTCGGCGTGCTCGATCCAGACGGAAAACCTACCTCGCTCGTCGCAACCGTGCAGGCAGCCGACGTCGCCCGCCTCTCCCAGGAAGATTGGCAGAAAGAACGCGACAAGATGCTCAAGACCTGCAACCAATGTCACTCCGGCAATTTCGCCAAGCAGCAGTTGCAGTCAGGTGACGACATGATCAAGAACGCCGATCACCTGATGGCCGAGGCGATCCGCATTGTGGCCGGTCTCTACAAAGATGGCGTTCTGCCTCAGCCCAAAAATTACAACTACGCTTTCCCCAACCTTCTCACCTTCCACGACGCCCCGACCGTGGTCGAGCAGAAGCTCTTTGTCATGTACCTGGAGCATCGTATGCGCACGTTCCAGGGCACCTTCCACGCCAGTCCCGATTACGCCCTCTGGTATGGCTGGAGCGAAATGCAGCGAGATCTCACCGAGATCAAAGAACTAGCCGCCGACATGCGAAGGAATCATTCGACCGCGGCCAGGTCGCCTGCGGCCAAGTCGGGATATTGAACTCAAGCCCGCCATGCCCGCCGCCCCGGCTGCCGTGCTAAGCTGCCGGAACTTTCTCGACAGCGTGCCGTATAGCTATTTGCCAGTCCTTCGAATGGCTAATGAATTGGGAGGGCGCATGACTCCACTTGCCAGGAACGCCAGAATCGCTGGGTTTCTCTACCTTTTCTTTTCTGTCTTTGGCATTGTGCGCCTTCTCTATATCCCCAAAACACTGTTCGTCGATGGCAACGCCGCGGCCACTGCCAACAATATTGCCTCGCACCAGGTGCTGTTCCGCGTCGGCATTGTCTGCTACCTGCTCGCCGCGGCCGGATGGATATTTGTTACCCTCGCCCTTTATCGTCTGTTGAAGGGAGTTGAGCACGGCCTCGCGGTCTTGATGGTTGTTTTGGGCAGTCTGGTATCGGTGCCTGTATTCTTTGTCAACGCACTCAATGATGTCGCTGCCATGTCGTTCGCAAGTGGCGCCGACTTGGCCTCTTCCTTCGACAAGCCCCAGCGTGACGCCTTCGTCACGCTCTTTCTCCGCCTCCACCACAACGGCGATTTGGCCAACGAGATATTTTGGGGACTGTGGCTCATTCCCCTCGGCCTTTTGGTCTATCGCTCGCGATTCCTGCCCCGCTTCCTCGGCGTTTGGCTGATGGCGGGCTGCTTTGGCTATCTCGCCCTCAGTTTCACCGGTTTCCTCTTCCCGCTTTATGAGGACAAAGTGTTCACTTACGCTCAGCCACTTACCATCAGCGAGTTGGCGTTCATGCTTTGGCTAATGATCATGGGTGCCAGGGAGCGCGTGTCCTCCACTCTGCCGTCCTGAGCATCAACTGTCGCAACCAGCCCGATTGCGCCTCTTGATCCATTCGCTCGATGGTTGAAGCTGTATTCCCGCCTGCTTCCATCCATCGCCGCGCGGCGATAGACAAATTCGATTCCTTCCATTCGATAAAACAATGAGAAAGCCCTCGCATTTCCATGCTCTAATGTCGCTCAAGTTCGATGGGGGGTGACGACCATGCGAAGGAATCTGTTGCTGGCCCTGTTTGTCGCAACCACGCTTGGAGCCGCGTTCTCGCAAAAAGTGCTTTCCAGGCAAGCTGACAAAATCACCATTGGAATGGAGAACGTCAAACAACTCCTGCTCATCATGGAGCCGAAAAACGGAAAGGTCTCCAAGCAGGAGTTTATGAAGTTCATGGAAGCCGAGTTCGACCGGCTCGATACGGAAAAGAAGGGCGAACTCAATCAGATGGAGATACGCCAATCGGTCTACGTCAGGCAGGCGCGTTCCTCAGATCTTGGCAGATGACGGACCTCGAACGACGGTTGATCCTTGAGCTGACGCACTTTGCGAGATGTCAGAACTTCTCCGATGACGAATCACCGGGCGGTGATGAGTTTGCCCCGGACCCCCGCTCGTCATCGCTCCCACGCGACACGATAGGGCTCGCGACGGGCGGGGAACGCCCGTCGCTCCTCCGGTGTAATCAGGCTGCAGCTTGCTGCGCCTCATGTACAGGCACCGCTGGAACATAAGGAAATGCCCGCTTCGGCTTCGAGGCTACCGACTCTTTTCCGATCCCCAAACGAATAGGAGTGTTCGCGGCCAGCGAGAACATCACGTCCGGCGCGTTATCGGTAAGCGATCGTCCATTCCACCCGACAAAACCAAACGCCGCTGCCGTTCCGATCTCATACGGAAGAATGTTCGGGAAGAAGCGGTGCGCCACCCTCTCGGCATATGCGCGCGGATCCTGCGCCGTACCGTAGGCTGCGACTACCCCGGCGATCTCATTGATCACCGTCGGTCCATACGTCGCAAAGTCGTCCTGTGGCCGTCCGGCGTTCAGGCGGTTGCCCAGATCTTCGTTGTATTGCGTGAATAGCGGATGAATCATCGGCAGTCCAACCCGGTTGATCGAACGCCATCCGCCCGCGTCCGTTGCAAGCGTCGAGACTGCCCAGATTCCGACGCGCTGGTTGACCCCGACCGCTCCCACCAGCTCTTGATCAGGCACCTCTAACACAATCGAATAGACAGTATGGCCAGCGAAAAGGTTTTTCGCGCGGGCCGGATCCCAACCCGCCAAATCTACCGTCGTGCCGTCCTGGAAGGCGTGGCCTACGGCGTGCAACACGTCGGGCTCAATCCAGAACGGATCTCCCGCTTTGTCCGCCCATACCCGCATCCCTGACGCGGCAATTGTCGTCTCGCCCGTTATTCCTTCGGCCACAACCATGCCCGGCGCATCCGGATTCACAGCGTCGCGTCCTTTTATGCAGCGCACTACGTAGCGCTGCTTTTCATTCTGGTCACGCTCATCGAAGGTCAGGCGGTAGGTGATCTCCTCGATGGCATCTCCGTTGAGATCGACTTTGAACTCGTACATTCCTTCGGGGTGGTATCCCGGGACCGGAATCGGCCCGAAGATGGAATGGCAAACATTGATCGCAAACACTGTGCCTATTTGCCCACGAAACACATACAGGTCGGTGATGTCGAGTCGAATATCCTGGCGAGCGATGGGTGAGTCGAGATGATGGGACATGCGTCTCCTTTAGGTAAACGGGTGAAATAACCACGAACCCCTTGCGATCTGCACTCTCGCACCGCGCCCGTCCCGCCGCATCACCCGATGCAGTGTTTTCTTCCTAACACCAAAGGCTGCCTGCGACCTACCACCTTCGCGGTAGCCCATCCCTGCCGCCCTGCGAACAAAACGGAATCCTCTTTGCCTTTTGGGAAGTGGTCCGGTAATATCCCGATGCCTTTCCGCAAAGGAGGAACACATTGATCAAGCGAATCGCCTTCTGCGTATTCGTAGTATTGTTGTTGGCCCTCGTCTCACTTCCACTATTGGCCGCCGACAGCTCCGATGTCGCGGGTCGCGCCGCCACTTGGGCAAAGGACTATAACGCCGGTGATCTCAACGCTCTGGTGACGCTGTACGCGCCCGATGGCTGCCGCATGGCTCCAAACCGGCCATTGCTTCGGGGCCGCGACGCCATCCTGGCCGATCTTAAAGCGGGCAAAGATGCTGGCTTGGCTATGGTCAAGGTTACCGTCACCGCCGCCGATAGCAGCGGCGACATCGGCTATGGCATGGGGACCTATGAGGTCAAGCGCGCCGACGGTTCCCACGCTGACCATGGCAAGTGGATGCTCTATTCGAAAAAAGTAGATGGAAAATGGCTGACCGAATGCGACATCTTTAATTCGGATATGGCCGCACCGGCTGGTGCGAAGAAATAGTTGCCCTGCGCGCACTCGCGACACTCGAAAAGTTTGCGAGTGCGCTGCTTATCCGCATGGCTTCCTCAGGCGAGACTTCAGCACCCGACGAAAAGCACATCCGGCCGCCCGCGCGAACCTCACTTATCAGCCCGCGCCATGTGGGCCAGGAATGGGTGTTCGTCCCAGACATGATATTTGCAAGCGATTGACCCCACCAGCACCCAGATGGTTCGCTCGTCTTTCCGAGCCCGATAGTTTTGGTTGAAGCCGACGTTCGCTTTGCGGCAAGCGTCGTGCGAAACATAAACTGTGTGTCCGATTCGCAATTCTGTAACGTATTCGCCCGGATACTCGCCGCGCCCAATCCCCACGACCGCGTGGAGCGGGTAGTCGCGATCTTTGGCAGCGCTGTTCGTGGGGGCAACACTTGTGCCCAGCAATAGCAAGATGAGGAGGCGCCGTTTCATCGTCCGGACCTCTCGTGTTGTGCAGGAATTATAAGCCCGAATTATCCGACCGGCTGCGAGAGTGTCGATAAATGCTTCTGGCGGCGTTGCTCAAGCCACGTCATCCACTCGCGCAGGCCGTCGCCGGCCATGCACGAGACCTTCACCACTTCCATCCCCGGATGAACCCGACGCGCATTGGCAATGGCTGCCTCGGCTTTGAACGGCACGTAGGGTAACAGGTCGGTCTTGGTAAGAACCATCAACTCCGATTTGAAAAAGATCGACGGATATTTCAGTGGCTTGTCTTCGCCCTCGGTCACGCTTAGCAGCACGATCTTCGCTGCCTCGCCCAGATCGTAGCTCGACGGGCAAACCAGGTTGCCAACATTTTCCACGATCAGCAGATCGAGTTCCGATAGCTTCCAGTCGGCAATATGCTTCTCGATCATGCGCGCATCCAGATGGCACGTTCCTCCCGTGACAATCTGCTTCACCGGAAAGCCATAACGCTTCAGCCGATCGGCATCGTTTTCAGTCTGCAGGTCTCCTGTGAGCACCGCGACCCGTGTATCTTTCGGCAGAGTCTCCAACGTCTTTTCCAGCAGCGTAGTCTTGCCCGACCCCGGAGAGCTGATGAGATTGACCACGAATACCCGATGCTCCTGAAAGCGCTCGCGCAATTCCGCCGCCACGCGCGCGTTTTCGTTTAAGACCTTTCCTTCCATCGGTACGCGATTCATTTCAGTCTCCAGACTCCCGGCCTGCGGGTTCTAAACGTTTACCACCGCTCGCTGGCGGCCTCTCGCTTGGCTTCTAGCTTCTAACTACTAGAAACTAAGAACTAGCTACTCGCTTCGTTTCTGACTGCGGCGAATCCGATTCTTCCTCGAGTTCAAGATATTTGAATTCCAGTTCGTCGCCGCTGATGCGTTCGGTGTCGAGACTCCCGCAATGCGGGCAGAACACTTCATAGTTACGCAGTTCAAACTCCCGATTGCACGGGCGGCATCGGCTCCGCGGCGGTACATATTCCACCTCGAGCTTCAGACTCGCGAACTCTGTATCGAGCGTCAGCGCCTCAAAGCCAAAACTCAACGCATCGGGATCCACGCCAGCAAGTTGTCCGATGCGCACACCCACCCTAACCGCCCGCGAGCCCGGCCGGCGGCCAAGCTCAGCCGCCACCCCTTCCAGAATCGAGTTGGCGATGCCTAGTTCATGCATTTCGAAACCCGGCCCTCGGCTTCACGCTCTCAGCCTTTGCCACAAGCGAAAACCGATTTGCGAACAGCGAGCTTCAACAGATTCTCGGCAGCTGGTCCCCGGCCAGCATGTCGACGCAGCGAGTCGTCCCCAGCGAAGTGCGAATCGTCACCATGGGTGATCCCGACTCTCCAACCGTCCCTACGATGCACGCATCCCGCCCCAGGGCATCACCGCGCATGGCATCGAGCACCGCATCGGCCGACTCCGGCGCCACGATCGCAATCAGCTTCCCTTCGTTCGCAACATAAAGCGGATCCAGCCCGAGCATCTCGCAGGCCCCACGAACCTCTTCGCGTATCGGGATCACGCTTTCCTCAAGCTGAATGGTGACACGCGACTGTTCCGCTATCTCATTCAACGTGCTCGATACTCCACCGCGGGTTGGATCGCGCAGACAGCGAATGTCCTTGCTCGCCTCCAGCATCGTTGCCACCAGCCGGTGCAACGCCGCGCTGTCGCTCGTTACCGGGCATTCGAACTCCAGTCCCTCGCGTTGCGCCAGAATGGCAATCCCGTGCTCACCGATCGAACCGCTCAGCAGAACCTTGTCCCCCGGCCGCGCGCGATTGGCCGAAAGCTCCAGCCCTGGTGGCACCA
>DATJNC010000089.1:0-5072 GCA_035508395.1 Terriglobales bacterium
GCCGGGCGGAAGTCATCCTGGGCTCTTTGCGATCTTTGATCATGGACCATCATTGCGGTCGAAAGAGCAACTAGACCGGTACCAACTACAATCATCGCTGCATTGACTGCTGCATAGATCCAAGTGCTGCCTTCCACAGTCCCTTCTACATAGACGGCGATCACCGTGACTGCGAAGATTGCCGCGCCAGCGATTCGCATTCTGAATGGGCGCATCAACGCGATGGATCTCGCGAAATACGATTCTGTTTCTGCCCTAGTGAACTTGTTTGGGATTGCGCCCGCAGATTGAGGCTTCGGTGGCATTCATCACTCCCGGACCATTGAGGTCCTCATAGGAGTCATCAGCCTCCCGAAACTCCCGGGCAAAGGCGGTTAACGGTGGTACTCCTTCACCGATAACAACTTCGGACTCGATTATAGTGCAGGAAGTCGCGCCTTGAGCAAAAGCAAGGACATGGCAACTGGCGTCCCAAAGGTGCAAGTGATATGGTTGGTTTGTGGCGAGCAATTTCGCTGAACAGCATTTAGTTGCTGTGGGTGTTGGTGTTCACCTTAAACGCTCCGTCCGGGGCAGATAACTCCTACACACATTTCTTGAGGATGGTATTTTCCTCGCCCTTTTCTCCGAGGGAGGGTTCAGCCGCAGAGGCGGCGAGGTGTCCATGTGGCTATCTGTCCAGTGCTCGAAAGACTGTCCGGAAATAGCTCGCGCCTAGTACGTCGGGCTCAAGACGTTCCGACGTGGTGCCGGGTTCCCCAGGAGAATGAACAATTCACGGTAGGAGTCTGTCTGGTCCCGAGTCACTCATGGACGGCTGCAGGGGAAACATCTGTTCCGTTACAAGCTTTGTTACTGTTTAAGAGCTACATTGCTCTTGTCCGATCGAGATCATTTCCGAATGTTCGACGGGTCCCACTCGGCACAGTTGAATTCATCGAGTCGGGTACTCTGATCGGTGAACGTTGGTTCTCTCTCGTCACCTCCGACGCGACCCATCGTTTTGAATATGCAATTCGTGACGAGGCCTACGTTCAAATGTTCCTTTACGACTTGCGGCATCGTCTGATGACTGCTCGAGTCGGCCTCGGTTTAGCCCAAGGAATGTCCTGTGGGGCAACGCTCGAACTGAAGTTTGCGTGTGCGGAAACCGACGAACTCGACCCCGACGAGTCCCTCCTGATTCGCTTCTTTAGCCCGCACCGTCGTGCTGTCGAAAGACATCACTGGTTTTGGCACCGCGATTTGTCGCTTCCGGCAGACTATCTTGCCCTCACCACACGACGGCTTATCTGGTTGTCCGACCGGCACAAAGGACAAACCGCGACTGGGGGTATTGTCGCTCGTTACTGTCCTCTCGGACGTTCGACCAGAATCAAGATGGAGCGTGAGATGGGCGATTGGGAAATACAAGTTTGCTTCGCTTACGCGAGCACATGGCGAATTCCCTTGGCAAACGGATTGATGAAGTCCGTCTGTCGTTTTATGGAGGTATTCAGAGCACGTGAAAGGGTTTGCCGTCATCGCAATGATGAATACCAAGCTGACTCCGCTAAGAAGCTGGCGTGAGCATTGTTCGAAGGAATATCCAAACGGAGCGCCGAACATTCTGATGCGCACGTGGATTAGTCAAGGTCGCAGAAAGCATATTTCCGGGCAAGTCGCTGCCGCGGTCATAAGCGGCAGGCCTGTCGAAGAAATCATCGAGCGGATAGGCCACAGCCATCGCGCCACCACGCGCGAGCTTGCGCGTGTGTTAGGCCAATACGGCTATCTCTGCTCGGAGCGCTGCGTCCCGGGGAAAAAGCTCGACGAACTACCCAGACTTGGGCTTGCACAAGTGCACGCTAGCGATTCATTCCAGTGGCATTGGGTCGCGGTCGAGGACGGACACATCTTTGATGGTGTTTGGGGAGACGCTTACGGAGTGGTGGATTGGCCCGAGGGCTTCCGCATTACGTCGTATCTTCCGATCGAAGAATAGTTAGGAGAGTTACGGGCCGCACCACACGATGCCTTAGCCCTGCAACTCTCGTGATCGTAAAGCAAGCCCCTTCGCAACCGAAGTGAACTCGGATCCGCCAACCAGTCGCCCCGTTCCAAAGCGGCGCTCGAAAATATCGCGCACCGCGGGTACGAACGAACTCCCGCCGGTAAGAAAAACCTTGTCGACATCGCCCGCCTTCACACCGCTTCCCTCCAACATGTGATCGACGCAGGTCGCAATGGCGTGAAGCTCGTCCGAAATCCACTCCTCGAACTGGGCGCGAGTGACTGTTTGCGACACGTGAATTCCAGGCAAGCGGAATGAGAACACCGCTTCCTGCTCTATAGACAGTTCATACTTCGCCTGCTGGACGGCCCTGTGTAGCTGAAATCCAAGATCCTCCGCCACCAGCATGATGAACAAATCGATCTTGTCGGGCTCAAGAGCCCGGGCGCGCATGGATCTCAAAGCTTCCATATTTTCACTTGATTTCAGAAAGGACAGATGATGCCAATGTTCTAGTTTCGCAAAAGGCCAGTTTGGCACAGTTCCAGTCTTCCCCAGAAGGCGCCACTGTGAACCGCGCCCCAGCAGAGGAGCTATGAGATGGCGCACGAACTTTGCATCGAAACTGTCTCCTGCGATTCCTACACCTGCGCTGGCGAGAACCCTCTCTCCGGAGTCTTTCATCTTGCGGGCGCCGGGCCCGACCTGGATAAGGGTGAAATCGGTGGTGCCCCCGCCGAAGTCACCGACCAGCAGCAACTCGTCTTTGAGTAGCCCCGCCTCGTAGGAATAGGCGGCGGCAACCGGCTCAAACTCGAACCGCACGTCGGTGATGCCGGCTAGTGCCAGAGCTTCCTTTAGTCTTTTCGACGCATAGGCATCATCGGCTTCGTTTGCCGCACCAACAAATCGTACGGGGCGACCGACAACCGCCTGGGTCCCGATCGGAATTCCTGATTTGCTAGCAGCGGTCTTTAAGGAACGCAGCAGATACCCTACGAGTTCCTCGAATCGGTAACTTCGACCGAACAAGCTTGTGGACTTTAAAGAAGAATTTGCCAAATAGGACTTGATCGATTGGATCAACCGGCCGCCATCCTCTGCATGCAGGTAGCGATCGATCGCATCGGGGCCAGCATATGCCGATAGCTCTCGACGCATACCCTTGTGAGGAGGAGCGAAGAACAAGATCGAACGGAATGTCTCTGATTCAGTATCGCCATGCCGATAGTGTGCCGTTGTAAGTTGGCCCAATTCGTTAGCCATGGCAACTGCGCTGTTCGTCGTACCAAAGTCGATCCCGATCATTCTTCTGAACCCTCTTCTGGTACTAGAATTCGTGTTTATCACTCATTGATTTCCCCAAACCACTACTCAAACCTAACGGGTCTATATCCTGACCACCACGGCAACGTCGCCATGAGCTTATATGATCCGGATCGTAGGCAACGCTATGCCTACGTGCCAAACGATGGCGACGGTAAAGTGGAGGGAATTCTGCAACCCCACACAAAGAGCCCGTTCGGAAGAAGTGAGTTCTTTCAGGGAAGACGGTACACCCTAGCGATTTCTGCAAGGATATCGTCGCGGGTGCCGGTACGTATGCCCAGAGCCTTGAGGTCAACATCCTCGCCGCGCATTCGGGAGATGAATTCGCGAATATCCTTCTTGACGGCCTCCGGGGCCTCTGGATCGCTGGCGGGATCGAGAATCTGGTAAAGGCGGAACACATCATTTTTATGTTTCTTGATCGTTTTGCTGTCGATCTTTTCACCGCGCTTTGCGCGTTCTGTCAAATCAAGCCACGCTCGGGCCTTCAGGGCGATGAGGCGTGAAGCGCCCACGGTGGGAAGCCCATCGATTTCTTGCCTGCCTGTCCGAATGAAATCGTAATAGGCGTTATCGAGGAGAATCGCTGAAAGGCTGGAGACATCCTCCTCCAGCGGTAGCGGTGTAAGATGGCTGCCTTCGGGAACCTGCAGTATATCGGGATGACGCGAGAACAGCTCCAGCATAAAAGGGTAGTCTGGGTTCGTGGGCTTCTGGAAACGGTAGAACTGCTTCTCGCCAGTTGACCTCTCCTGAACTTCGTAGCCGCCCGCGCGCACGAATTCCCAGAACGCCTGGACAAACGCGGCATCTAGAGCCTCGACGTAGAGAACGATGTCGAGGTCCTTGGTGGCTCTGAATGCGAGTCCGGCACCGGTCATGGCGATGTCGCATGCCGTGCCACCGATGAGCACATAGCGGTCGGCATAGTTCCGGAAGTGCTCACGGAAGATTTCTAAACCCTTTACCACTTGAATTTCTCCATCATCTCTTGTAGCGCAGTTTCGGTACGTTCGTCGTGGTCGGCTTTAAGAGAAAGGTAAAGCGACAACCGATCAACGGTGCCCTGTTCGGCGAAGAGTGCTGGTGGATACCACCAAACCTCAATCTCGCTGGCATCCGGATCCTGAGCTGGCACTTCGATGATCTTGTGTCGTTTCCGGAGTGCTTGCCAATCCTCTCGGCTCAGCGCAAAGGTCGCGTAAGGGGGTGGCGCCAGCATGCTGTAGTGCGCCAATGCGGTGAGTCCAGCACGGATCCCGTTCCCTGTGCTTTCTGTGCGGCGAATAAGCAGTCGCTTGTTCACCGGGCTGCGAAGGAAGGGTTGAGCCTTCTCCCAGATCTCCTTTCGCCCTCCCTTGAAACGCAGACAACGCTCCCGTCCGCGGACCGTTACCTCGGCAAGGCTTGCAGTCTCCAGTTCGTCAAACGCGCGGGTCATCGTCATGGCCGAGTATCCCAATCGCGGGGCCATTTCAGTTGGAATAAGCACTTCCCCTGCATCGCGCAGCAATGCGTAGAGGACGACAACCTGAGTTGACGGACTGAAGGTAGGAGTTTCCTCGCGAAGCCTGCGGAAATGTTCGCGCATATCAAGCCCCAGCATGGGCAGGTACATCTGGTTGCCCGGAACGATGAACGGGATTTTTTGTTCGATCAGTCGCTTGCGGTTGTACGCCGTTACCTGCGCGCGGACATAAATAAGGTCCGCGTGCTGTTTGGTCCGGATCAGGTCCATGTGCTTGCGTAC
>DATJNC010000090.1:0-35018 GCA_035508395.1 Terriglobales bacterium
GCCCGTGCGTAAAGATAAGGTCCGCCTGCTTCGGTGAACTGCGACGCGACTTCAGCGAAGCAGCCCATGATGATGGCCATGGCCGCTGCGGCGGCAAGCACGGCAATCGGGCTCTTCTTGCCGACGTAGCCTGCCACAGTGGAGGGCAATCCGAAGATGCCACTGCCAATCACCGAATTCACCGCCAGCGCAGCCAGACTCCAGCGCCCGATGGCGCGGACGAGGTGTGGCTGCACCGGGCCAGATTGCGGCGCAGTCATTTCCAACCGTTTGTACCACACCCAAGTTACCTTGGATTAAACTTCTTTCCGCCCGCCGATAACGCGATCCGGTTTTGTCGATTTCTGCACGCTGCAGCCGCTCCCGACCCTTTAAAAGCCGTGCCAATTGGGCCTTTTCGACCAAAAGTAACTTCAATTACTGAAGCTCATGGACACGGGGAATCTTTGCGTTGCTTTCCCTGGATGCGATCTTGATGAAGAAAGATCGCCAATCAGAGCGGAGAGGACATTCATGGACCGCAACAACCGGGAGAGCATGGAAGAGATACAGCTGCGCATCTTGCGTGTCACTGACGATCTACGCGTCATCCAGAGCGAACTCAATTGTGCTGCCATGCAGGTTCCCACCGACCCGGAACTCCTCGAGACTCTTGCCGATCGGCCGCAGATGGAATCGATTCAAATGCTCAAATCCGCTCTCGACCAGATGCGGCATTTTCTCTGGTTCTACATGCAGGTTGTCACCAGCGACTCTGAAATGGGCGAAAAATTCCGGCAGAGCGTGCGCCAGGAAAACACAGCCCGCCCAGCTGAGATCGAGCAGCAATTTCAGAACGCCACCGACGCCATCATGCTTCGTTATCTGGCCGACAGCCGATTCCGTAAACCGAATTAGCAGTTGGTTAGCGCAAAAACCCTCGCTATTTCCTGCAGTAGAATTCTCAGCGAATGACTTCACCGCGCATGCGCTTTGCTGAGCTTTCCGACGCTGAGGCGATTGCCAGTCTGGTGAACGACGCTTTTCGGCCAGAACGTTTTTTCATCGAAGGCGATCGAACCAATCCAGAAAAAGTGGCTGCACTCTTTCAGAAGGGGAAATTCCTTCTGCTCTTGGAGAACGAAACGCTTATGGGATGCGTTTATGCGGAATTGCGAGGTGAGCGCGGATACTTCGGATTGTTGGCGGTTGATCCCAAGCGCCAACGAACAGGAATCGGCGCCCAACTTATCGGCGCAGCCGAAGGCTATTGTCGTGCTGCCGGATGCCGCTATATGGATCTCACATTCGTGAATGTACGTCAGGAGTTACCCGGCTACTATCGGCGATTTGGATATGCCGAAAACGAAACACTGCCATTTCCTCCCGATCAGAAACCGAATCGGCCGGTTCACCTCGTGCGAATGTCGAAGCTGTTGTGATTCGATTCACGCATCAAAGTCTGAGAATCCAGCGAATAAACCTTGAATTCGGTCACGGATGGAAAAAGGGGGCGCGCCGAGGCGCGCCCAAACCATCAGGAGGACTTACAACTACAAAGCAACCAGGTTCAGCAGGACAAAGTCGTTTTTCACCGGCCAAAGCCGGAGGTCTGCATCGCCTGCCGGGAAATGTCGGCGGTGGACGCAATTCCCTGCATGCGCAGCTTGAACTCATCGGCGTTCGATGCGTTCTCCAGAGCCGTTTCGTAATTCACAAGGCCGGCCTGGAACAAATCCCATAGCGACTGATCAAACGTTTGCATCCCGTATTGCGATGTGCCCGCGGAGATCGCGTCACGAATGGCACGCGTCTTTTCCGGCACCAGGATGCACTCGCGAATGTATGGCGTCGTCACCATCACTTCAACAGCGGGCACACGGCCTTCAGAATCGGAGCGCCGCACCAAGCGTTGGCTAATGATGGCGCGCAGTACAGCCGCCAGCTGCAGCCGGATCTGTTTCTGCTCCGGCGGCGGGAAAATCGCAATGATTCGGTTGATGCTTTCTACGGCGTCAAGGGTGTGCAGGGTAGAGAAAACCATGTGCCCGGTTTCGGCCGCGTGCAACGCGGTGCCAATCGTTTCCAGGTCGCGCATTTCGCCCACCAGAATCACGTCCGGATCCTGACGCAAGCTGGCACGGAGAGCCGCGCCGAAAGATGGGGTGTCGACTTCCACTTCGCGCTGGTTCACATAGCCTTTCTTGTCGCGATGCAGAAATTCGATCGGGTCTTCGATGGTGATGATGTGTTCGGCCCGAGTTGAGTTGATACGATCGACCATGGCTGCGAGCGTGGTTGACTTACCGGAACCGGTAACGCCGGTAACGAGAACGAGGCCGCGGGGCATATCGCAAACCTGTTCCACAACCTTGGGCAGAAAGAGCTCGTCCAAAGCGCGAATTTTGGTCGGAATCACGCGGAGCACCAACCCGACGTTGCCACGCTGCTGGAAGACGTTCACACGGAACCTTCCCAGGCCGGCCACGCCATAGGCCATATCGATTTCCGTCGTCTCCTTGAACTTTTGCTTTTGGCGGGCCGACATCATGCTGAAAGCCATATTCAGCATATCTTCCGCGGAAATGCGCGGCTGATCGGTCAGAGGAATGAGATCACCATCAATCCGCAAGTGGGGATAATTCCCAACTTTCAGGTGTAAGTCCGAGGCGCGGCGCTCCGTCGAGATGCGCAGCAGATCATCAATGTTCATGCAGGCAGAACTCCGGCTACCTCGGTATCATGACCGGAACTGGCGTCTCAGACGAGATGACGGAAGTAATGGGACTTCAGCTCAGCAGAGTCCCGGCGAGCGATGTTACTGTCGGCGTGAAAAAAGCCGCCCGGAGAGGTGGCTTCTTCGTTTCATGTTTCCCGGAAATTGGACTACCCGCAAATCAATTCATCACGCCGCCGTAGTCTCGGCGACCGGTGGCTGGAACGGTTCGTCGTGGCTGCCGCCATAGATCTGCGGCACCTTCGACCCCATGGGACGCAAATATGTCGCCAGTTCTCCTCGATGATGAATGCTGTGGTTGTTCAGAAATTGCATGTAAAACGCCGCTGGCAAATTGAATACTCCGAAGAACTCGATCGGAGTTGAGAGTTGTTCCGGTGTCATGGCACGAACCCGATCGGAGGCACGCTTCATATTGCGATCGTACCAAACGACCAACTCGGCGATGTTTGTGGGCTTCTCGCTCGATTCGCCCATGTTGAACTTCAGATCAGCGATGCCATCAAGAAATTGCACGTCAGTATTCGCAAGATGCCAAGCCAACTCCCAAGCGGTGCGAGCAGAAGGGTCGGGCCGGTAATCACTCTTGGAATCAGGAACGGCGGTTAGCACTTTCTTGGTTGTTTCGACTTCCCGCCGAAGGCCTTCGAGCATCATGGCGGAATAGGTAGCGACGAATTCAGGAGTCGGAGCGTGGCTGGGAGCAGACATTAAAGTCCTCCTTACAATTCTTTTGAATTGTTTAAATTGCGCCGAGAAACAGGCGTGCGTACTCTAGTCGGAAAAAAGGCGAAAAGCAACCGGTATCACAAATCTCTGACAACCAAATACTTCGGTCCACTTGTTGCGCCGCACGCTAGACCGCAACCGGCTGCTTTGACCCTACCGGGACCGGGGTCAGCCAATTGTGGCGGTCAGCCTTTTCGCCGCGCACAATGCCGTAGAATTCCTGCTGAAGGGCCTTTGTAATCGGACCAACTTTGCCCTTCCCGACGGTGATCTTGTCGACCGACCGGATTGAAGTAATCTCAGCCGCTGTCCCAGTAAAAAACGCCTCATCAGCAACGTAGAGCGACTCGCGCGGAATCTGCTGCTCGTGGACGGTTAATCCGAGGTCGCGAGCAATCTGCAAAACCGAATCGCGGGTAATGCCTGGCAAAACCGAGTTACCCAAAGCAGCGGTGTGCAACACGCCGTTGCGAACCACAAACAGATTTTCTCCCGAGCCTTCGCTCACGTAGCCATTCACGTCAAGCGCAATGCCTTCGGCATATCCGTTGACGATCGCCTCCATCTTGATGAGTTGGGAATTCATGTAGTTGGCGCCCGCCTTCGACATGGCCGGAAGTGTATTGGGAGCAATTCGGGTCCACGAAGAAATGCAAACGTCCACACCCTCGGAGGCATCGGTGCCCAGATACTTCGCCCACGAATAATTGCAGATATAAATCTCGGTTGGCGAGTTGAACGGGTTGACCCCAGCCTCACCATATCCGCGCAAGATCACGGGCCGTATGTAGCAAGGCCAAACCCCATTCTTCCCCACAAGCTCAGTCATCGCCTTAACAAGCTCGTCGCGGTTGAAAGGAATTTCGATTCGATAAATGCGGGCCGAATCAATCAGGCGCTGCATGTGTTCGGGAGCGCGAAAGATCGCCGGGTTGCCATTGGGGGCATAGCAACGAATTCCTTCAAATACCGAGGAGCCGTAATGCACAACGTGCGACATCACATGAAGCGTCGCCTCATCCCAATTGATGAATTTCCCGTTGTGCCAAATCTTTTCGGTCTTCTGAATCGCCATGAAAGCTCCTTCAGTGGTGCAGAATTCGTAGTTTCACAAGCTTCGGTGTTCAAGATGCGTGGAAGCAGTTGGGGGTTTCCGGGTTGTGCGAGTCGTCAGCGTGATGATCATGCGCTTTTGGCTCGCACCGTGCTGCTGGGCTCGACGGCCGAGATCGACGAGCAACATGACTGTCGAACAGCGACGATCAGCTTCCTCTTTAGAATTATAGCGTGGAGAAACGCGACAACCCGCGTTAGTGCCGCCAGATGGTCGGAGCCTTGTGGGCGCTATCCGCTGAGGTTCGGTAGGGCTGGGCGTTAATGGCGTTCGCTCCCGCGGGCGCGGCCACTGGAACAATCACCGGTTGACCCGGCGCTGGCGCCACAGATTTGGCAATTCCCGCATCTGCCTTCGCGCCCACTTCGTCGCCCCGGAAGTACTCACCCTTTGCCGCTCGCATCTCGGGCATTGCCGCGTAGGGCTTGGAATAGTCGTTATTAGCGTTCCAGAAGAGGAAACCGATCCCGCCCTTTTGTTTTGCCACCGCGACCTGCACCTCAACGTACTTTGGCGAATATGTCTTGGTGCGCCAGGCGAATGCCTGTAGCCACGGACGAATCACCACATTGCTGTCTTTTGTGATCAGCTTGAAGCGGTCCATTGACTCGCCGATAAAGTGCTCGGGCGCATCGCCCGGCTTCGCATAGCCGTCCATCCCGAAGAAGTGCGAGGGGTAAATCATGGGCGAAAGCACATCACAGTGCTTGGCCATGGCCACAATATCTTGCCCGGTGTGCGAGAGGTCCACCGGTCGCTGCCATGCCATCACCCCGAACACATCCAAAGACAGCAAAACGCCGGTCGGGTGAATTTCCCCGTAAGCTCGCTTCAGGAAGTCGGCAATGACCTCTGACCGCTGCCACTTCTCATGTTCTGTCTGAAAGTTGAACGCCGCATCTTTCTGATCGCCCTCGGCCGGGAAGCGTACGTAGTCAAACTGCACCTCGTCGACGCCCTGCGCGGCGACATACTTTGCCAGCGCGATGTCATAATCCTGGACTTTCAGGTTCGAGGGATCAGTCCAGACCAGCTTTCCGTTCTCCCGCCACGGCTGGCCGGAGCGACGCGACTTGACTGCCAGTTCCGGGTGCGTGGTCACCAGGTGCTCGTCGCGGAAGATCGCCACCCGAGCAATGGCGTGCATGTTCTGGGAATGCAGGAAGCGCACGAACTTCGGCAGATCGGGGATATAGTGCCTTTGACCGCTAGCTAATGGGTGGTCGAAAGCAATGTTCACAATCCCGTCACTATCCTTGATGTCGAAAACCACGGCGTTGCCGCCAACCTCGCGCCAATGTCTGATAATGCGCTGCCCATGATCGCTACCGGCCATCACTCCTGTTAAATAAATCGCTCGCACTTCGAAATCTCTTGCAACTGGGATGGACTTCTCTACAATGGGCGATTCCAGAATTCCGGGGATGAGGATTTGCTCCCCGGGTTTGAGAAAGGTTCCTTGCCGGTTGCCGTTTGCCGCACGGATCGCCTCCCCCAGCTCACTCGAAGTCAGGTACTTTGTCTTTCTTAGATACTTGCGGGCGACCGAGGGAATACTGTCTCCGCGCTGGGCTTTATACAGTTCGTTGCCGGGAGGCAGGATTGCCGGTGGCGCCAGCAATGGCTGCGACGGAGTGTCCGCCTTTGCCGGAACCAGTTGTGCGGGGTGAGAGTTTTGGGCCGCAGCGGTCGGCGAGATGAGTCCGAAGCAAGCTAAAGTCAGTCGGATCAGAAGGGCGGCGAGACCAGCATATGAAAATCGAGACAAGGATGTTCTCCGGAAGTTAGTAATCTCGATTGTGGCTGTGGTAACTGGGTACGGCTAGTTACGTCGGGTCAGGTTTGGACCCGCCTCATCGGACATGGGCACGCGGACACCGGGAAGTTCCCCGCTATCTGCAAAGTATTGCCGTTACGCAATCTGTGGGTTTCACCTGATGTTATCGGCTTGCCCTGTAGGAGCATCTAAAACGATGAGAAAACGGGACTACGAAGTTCCAGGGAAGTTGGCGAACGGCTTGCACAAGAAGGCGGCAGGGGACGCAAATAAAGGTTTCCGTCCCCGGCGAAGATGAGCGGTTTCCCCGAAAATTTGCATTTCCCGGAAAGGAATCAGGGGCCTCGAATAATGAGAACGAACCTTGCAACCGTGCTCGACCCTACTCGCCGCAGTAACGATGCACGCGACTTTGAGACGAGCTTGCGTCGCAAGATCGTGGGCCAGGACCAGGCGATCGAGAAGTTTGCCGAGATTTATCAGATGTTCCTGGCTGGCATGAATGCCCCGGGGCGTCCCGTTGGCAATCTTCTCTTTCTGGGGCCGACCGGCTCGGGTAAAACTCGGGTGGTTGAAGCTGTTGCCGAGTCGCTGTTCGGCGATGCTCGGGCCTGCATTAAGATCGACTGCGCCGAATTCCAGCACTCCCACGAAATCGCCAAGCTGATTGGGTCGCCCCCGGGATACCTTGGGCACCGCGAGACTCATCCTCTGCTCACTCAGGAAGCGCTCAACCAGTGGCACACGGAAAAGCTGAAGCTCTCGATCCTGCTCTTCGACGAAATCGAGAAGGCTTCCGATTCACTGTGGCAGCTGCTGCTCGGGATCCTCGACAAGGCAACATTAACGCTGGGTGACAACCGCCGCGTCGATCTCTCGAGCTGCATCATCATTATGACCTCGAATCTCGGGGCGGCCGAAATGAACGGCCTGGTTGAGGGCGGACTGGGATTTGCGGCAAAAGCAGTACAAGTCGACAATTCGCTAGACGAAAAGATCAATCGTACCGCCATTGAAGCCGCGCGCCGCAAGTTCACGCCCGAGTTCATGAACCGCATCGACAAGGTCGTCGTTTTCAAGACGCTGCGGGCGCAGCATCTGCAGCAGATCCTCGAGATCGAGCTGGGCATGGTACAGCAGCGCGTTCTCATAGCGTCGGGCGCCCATCAGTTCGTTTTCAATTGCACCACCGCGGTTAAGGAGTTCCTGCTCCGCGAAGGCACGGACCCGAAATACGGTGCGCGGCACCTGAAGCGAGCGATTGAGCGTCATCTCGTCTTCCCACTGGCTAATCTGGTCGCCACGGGTCAGGTCAAGCTAGGAGACTTCATCCGCGTTGATATGCTCGGTGAAAGCAAGCTGACATTCGTCAAGGAAGCTGAGGGAGCGATGGTTCCAGTCTTGCTTGAGCGTTATGGCGCCGCTGCCGCGGTTCCGGCAGCCGCTGCGGCCCGTGCTGCTCGTCCGATCGCGCAGCGCAAGGAGTTTGGCGCGATCAACGAGAACAAGTAAACGGCTGGAGAGACCGCGCGGCCCTCACGGACTTTTGGCTCCGGAGGGCTAAACAAGTTGCTGGTAGGTAAAAGGGCACCGCATTGCGCGGTGTCCCTTTTTTTGGTCCGCTGAGATGGGACCCGATCAGATCTCCTGGCTTGTCGAAGCGTCCCGATCCCGTTGAAAACCCCCGCAATGACAGGAAAGCGATAGTTCGCTATTCTCCTCATCGTGTCCAGCACCTCTGTTGTCGCGGCATCTGGCCAGCAACGACGGTCTTTGCTTTCTGATGGCATGGCTTTGATCTGGGTCATCGCCCTGGCCAAGCTGCTTTTTCATATCTATTTCAACAACCGGTACGGATATTTCCGCGATGAGTTCGACTACATTGCATGCGCCAATCATCTCGCTTGGGGATTTGTTGACCAGCCGCCGCTCGTCCCTTTCATGGCCCGCATTTCTCTTTTGGTGCTCGGCGACTCGCTGCGCGCCATTCGCTTCTTGCCCGCACTGGCGTCGTCCCTGCTGGTCGTGCAAACCGCATTTATCGCGCGTGAATTTGGCGGGCACCGCTTTGCTCTGCTGCTAAGCGCTATCACGATCGTTGTTGCGCCTCAATATCTTTCAAACGCAAGTTTGCTGGGAACCAATTGCCTCGAACCGAATCTCTGGATGGGTTGTGCTTATTTCGCCATTCTGGCCGTCAATCGCAACGATCCGCGCTACTGGCTTTGGTTTGGGATCATCGCCGGCCTGGGGCTGCAGGAGAAATATTCGATTGCCTTGTTCGGATTCGGGATCGTGATCGGGTTGCTCCTTTGCGCCCAGAGGCGATTCTTTCTAAACAGATGGATCTGGCTGGGCGGCCTGGCCGCGTTTCTGATCTTTCTGCCGAACCTGCTTTGGAATCTCCATTACGATTGGCCATTTGTTCAACTCATGCGAAACATACGCGCCGACGGCCGCGACGTAGTGCTACCCGCAGGGCAATATTTTTTCCAACAAACCTTGCTGGTCAATCCGCTCACGGCACCCATCTGGGTCACCGGATTGTTTGCCCTGCTCATTTCGGAACGGTTCAAGCCTTTTCGATTTCTCGGGTGGTCCTATCTGGTCTGTTATTCGGCCTTCTTTACGCTGCATGGCAAGAACTATTACCTTGCGCCAATCTACCCCATGCTCCTAGCTGCGGGCGCAGTGATGATTGACTCGGCTCTCGCGGGCCCGCGACTGAAGTGGCTTAAGCCAGCGATTGCTGTGTTGCTGTTGGTCAATGGCGCGTATCTCATGCCTATCGTCGTGCCGGTGTTGCCACCGGAAGCCTTCATCAACTACATGAAATATCTGCCGTTCAAACTTCCTGTGATGGAGCACGCCCATGCTCGCGCCACTTTGCCGCAATGGTACTCGGACCAGTTTGGCTGGGAAGAAGTTGTCGCGGAAACAGCGGCGGCCTGGAACGGCATTCCGGCAAGCGAACGCAGTGATTGCGCCATTTTCGCGCAGGATTACGGACAAGCGGGAGCGATCGATTTTCTTGGACGCAAGTACAGTCTGCCGCCGGCGCTCAGCGGCCACCAGACCTGGTTTCTATGGGGACCGCGCGGCTATTCGGGCAACTGCATTATCGTGCTCGACGACACCAGAGAAAACCTCGAACAGCTCTTTCAGCATGTGGAATACGTGGGGGCGTCCAAAGATAATCCCTATGCACTCGAACGGAACATCGATGTATTCATCTGCAGAGGCGCAAAATTTGGCACGTTGGCCCAGCTTTGGCCGAGCTTAAAGCATTGGCGATGAACTCGGCGACAAGATTGACCAAGCGCCTTCGTTGTCAAATGCGGTGCTGATCGAATCCGACCGCCATCAATGCTTGGTCAAGGTGAGGATCGGGAGTCAATTTCCTGCCTTCAGAGGGATTTCCGCCGCCAACGGTCCGGTACCTCGGTAATCTGTGCGTAACACGGACTTTCGTGCGATTCTCTCCCCGTGATTGAAGCCCATCGCCCGTGGCTCGGGAGCGCCGCTTCCTCTCCTGTCGCGGAACTCAAGTGAGGTCAATTCATGTTGCAGTCTCCGGATCCCAAGTATGCTCCCGCCGCTCCCGCCAACAGTTACACCCCGGTCAAGCCCGCCACCTCACCGATGGATCAGGCTCACATCGGACGCTCACTCGTTATCAAGGGTGAAGTAAGCGGTTCGGAGGCGCTTTTCATCGATGGACGCGTGGAAGGCACGCTGAGCTTTCCTGACAGCCGCGTCACTGTCGGTCGCAATGGCACGGTCGCGGCCAACATCACCGCGAAAGAAGTCGTAATCATGGGCAAGGTGCAGGGCAATGTCGATTGCGCCGACCGCCTCGACATCCGCAATGAAGGCATGCTGGCTGGCGATGTAATCACGCACCGCATCAGCGTGGAAGAAGGCGCCATCCTCAAAGGCGGGGTGGAAGTTCGTAATCCCGAAAAGAAAGATCAAAAAAAGCAGCACGAGCAGCAGAACCAGCACAATCAAGCCAAGGTCGCCGAAGCTCCCAAACCTATGGCTGCTGGCGTCGCTGCCAACGCATAAGTTTCGGTATCGATTCGTTAACCGACGATCGTTCGCCGGAGAAAAAAAGGACGGGCAAACTGCCCGTCCTTTCGTTTTTGTCTTCACGGCGTGAAGGCCTAGCGCCGAAAGCCATTTTCGTTACTTTTTCTTCTCAAAATCCAGCGCAGCCGAGTTGATGCAGTAGCGCAAGCCAGTCGGATTTGGACCATCCGGAAAAACGTGCCCAAGATGGGCATCACATCGCGCGCATCTAGCTTCGACACGAGTCATTCCGTAACTGCGGTCGGTGTGTTCGCTGATGTTCTGTTTGTCGGCAGCGTCATAGAAGCTCGGCCAGCCGGTTCCAGAATCGAACTTGGTGTCAGAGTCGAATAGCGGCGTGCCACAACAAACGCAGTTGTACATTCCGGCTTCGTGGTTGTTCCAATACTTGCCGGTGAATGCGCGCTCAGTTCCGCATTGCCTTGCAACCTGGTATTGCTCAGGCGTCAGGGTTTGCTGCCATTCTTCATCCGTCTTTTGCACCTTCTCAGACGCGTCAGTCATTTTTTCAGTCATGTTCAATCTCCGGCTATGAGATGCGCGAAACGATCAAAAGTCACATTTCCAAGAACCGACGTCTGGCCAACTGCCGCCAATCGACGGTTTAGATTTCAATAATCATCTCCTC
Organism: Terriglobales bacterium; assembly: GCA_035508395.1. Taxonomy (GTDB): domain Bacteria; phylum Acidobacteriota; class Terriglobia; order Terriglobales; family Acidobacteriaceae; genus Acidiflorens. The sequence continues at coordinate 11,057 of DATJNC010000090.1, forward strand.
CAATCGCGTCGGATACTGATTCAACACCTCTCCCTTGTCCTTTCTCACCACCACCGTATCCGAATGCCGAAAACCGCCCCAATCCGGATCGTAAACTCCCGGCTCGCAACTGAATGTCATTCCCTGCTTCAAAACAGTCTTGTCTCCTTCCGCGATCCATGGTGATTCATGTCCTTCTAAACCAATCCCGTGGCCGGTACGATGACGCAGGAATTTTTCGAACCCAGCCTTCCGGATCTGGTCGAGACTCTTCTTATCGACTCCTTCTGCAATCGCTCCTTCCTTCAAGTTCTCGACGCCGGTGTCGTGAGCGGCGAGCATGGCATCGTAGAGCCGCTTTGCATAATCAGTCGGCTTACCAACCACGAACGAGCGCTCGCACTCCACGTTGTAACCGCCAACCGTGCAGCCATAGCTTATGATGAGCGCGTCGCCCTTCTTGATACGATCCTTGCTCGGCACGGCATGCGGGAAGGCCGAGCGCCTGCCGAAAGGCACTAATCCGCCAAATGGCGGATCGATGCTGACGCCGACGACATCTTTCAGCTCCCTTCCCATCTTTTCTGCGAGCGCATCATTGGCGGCTTTCAAAATCTGGTCTTCTGTGACCCCTCCATTCGCCTGTACGAAGTCACGTCCGGTTTTCACTGAATATTCGGTGAAATACATGGTCCGCCGCATGACATTGAGTTCGTCATCATCCTTCACCCAGCGCATGTGCTCGATCATGTCGTCAGCCTCGACAATCTCGGCATTCGGAGCACCTAGTTTGATCTGCTTCATCCGGTTCGGCGTGCATTCCTCTATGCCAATCCGGCCTTTGGCGAAGCCGCGATTGGCGACGCGCTCGAAGATCCAGCGCACACGATTTTCTGGCCCCGGAAAATCGAAATAGGCCTCGTAATCTTTCACCCACCACAGCTTCACCTGGTCTTCTTCGAGACCTGGAATGAAGAGCGCCGGCTCACCAGCTTTCGGAATCAGCGCCGCTAACGGCCGTTCCGTCGAGAGATGAAAATAACCCGTGGTGTAGATGACGTTGACCGCTCGCAAAAGCACCACCGCGTCGAGCCTTCGAGTTGCCATCTCTTGTTGAACCTGCTGAACCTTGCTCCGATACCAATCAGGCGACAGGCGATCGGGCAAATCTGCTCCCGGAGGCGCAGCCAAAGCCGCGTTAATTTTCAGGCGATGCGTGCGGCCAAACGCCGAGAGTTGAGAAGTCAGACTTAACGCGGCCGCGCCAGCTGCGTTGCGGAGAAACACTCGACGTGCAAGTTGATCCATTTCGTGCTCCAGAAAGAGTTACGCCAAGTTGCAGAATTGGTGGCCGATCATCGTAGCAGAAAATCCGACCAAATCCGGCGTGACGGCACTCACAGCCAACCGGGAACGGAATGCGCAATGATCGTAGATCGAGGTGTGGGACGTGGGTGATCTGAGTGAGCATTTCTCCAAGGCGGAATTCGCCTGCCATTGCTGCGGAACGCTGAAGATAGAAACGGAGTTGATTCAGGCTTTGGAACTGTTCCGTGGCCTTGCCGGGAAGCCAGTTATAGTTCACGACGCTTATCGGTGCCCCGCCCATAATCAAGAGGCTGGCGGGGTCACCGACAGCGAGCACACCCAGGGCAGGGCGGCGGATGTCTCTATCCCTGAGCTGTCTCTGCAGGAAATGTTTGATTTGGCCCTACAGGTTCCCTCTTTTCTAAATGGGGGGATCGGCGTCTATGACGGCATCTTCCTTCATCTCGATATCCGACCCCACCCGGCACGATGGGCCCGCGTACGCGGCCAGTATGTTGGGATCCAGCATTTGGTGCGGGTTTCGCCACCTTTGCTGGCGAGAACGATTCCGGGCGCGCCGCCGAATGCTGGGCAGGTCTGAACGCAGGGATTCTCGGAAGCAACCGAATTTCCCACCGCCAGTAACGCAAATGGCGTTACTCATAAACTGCAGAGAGTTTCACCCAGCCGCCAGCGACGCATCTCAACAGCATAGCTAACAGTTTACTTTTCATAGACTTACGGTTCTTGCCTCATGTGGATTGATGGGTGCACTAGAAGAATCTGACTCCGGAAATTCGGAGCGGGCAGGAGCCAACAACGTTGAGCATCGTTTATAGCGCCGAATGCAAAGCCGTCCAGAAGGCGAACCGGCCTGCCGGATTGCTTCCTATCCTTGTCGTCCTATTTGTATTCTCCTATGCGATCTTGACGGCCCTTGTCTTTGAACAGGGACAGACGATCGAGTCGCAGCGGACACTGATCAAGGAGATGCTCAAGGACAGTACGCAGCTTGCGGAGTTAAGGGGCAAGCTAGCGCGGGATGAAAGCCTACGAGCTCAGCAAAAATCCCCAGCCGCCCCAGCCCGACAAAAGCCCTCTGTACCCGACCCCAAGGCATCGAGGAAAGACGAAGGGCAACCGGGTAAATCAGCCCACTCAACGCGACAAGCTCCCAAAGCACCCGCTTCGGATCTGGAAGACGTACGGCGATCGACCGACGTGATCTAGAGTGTGTGACTGGCAAGCCTGGCGTCAGGCTTCGGGCAGGTAGCAGCAGAGAAAGAGAACGAGCTGTTCTGTGGCAAAAAAGGCCTTGGCAAGAGGCCACGTTCAAGCGAGACCCTAAGATGAAGGTTCTGGCCCTAGCCCTGATTCTGTCTCTCCAGGTGCCCCAATTGCAGCCCCCGGCGAAACTGACGCACGCGCCCGCCGAGCAAACCACGAAGAGGAAGGGCGGTCGCTGGTATTTCGCGGCGAACGGTCACGCGGTCTACTGCTACGGACCCGTAATGACGATGCCGCAGGCCGACGGTGGGTTTGTAAAAGTCGCGACCTTCTGCCGCGGCGATCAGGTCATGGTCCCTTTGAAGGATTAGCGCCCCACTCGTACTCAATTCTTTCAAACCTATGGTTGCTTCCGGCCAACAAGTACTCTAACTGCGGGTCCGCTCCGGATCGTTCTCCTGCAGAAATGAACGCAGGCGCTCGAACGAGGTGAACCAGGCGTCGATGCTATTTTCATAGCCTTTCAACTGAACGGACTTCTTCTCAAAATAGCGAGCGATTTCCGCATCACTTTCCCGTAGCGATTCCATGGTCGCGCAACCGAGGGACACATCGAATCCTGAGTTCTTGGTCGACGTCTCCAGGCGAAAGGCAGCGTTTACGGCATCGCCGAGTGGGCTGAAATCTGGATTCTCCTGCGGGCCGGTATTGCTCATCACACTGAGTCCCGTGTTAATCCCGGCTCCAATTCTCAAGGGCGCAGGCAACGGGAATTTGTCATGAAGGGTGCGAGTCACGGTTTCGATTTCGGCAAGCGCCCTCAACGCGGAGAAGATTTCAATCCCGCTCGGCTTCCCGACGGCGTGCGTCCAAACTGCCATGACGGCGTCGCCGATGTATTTGTCACCGCTGGCATGATATTGACGCAGAATCAGGCCAGCCTGGCGAAACCATGTCCCAATCGTCTGCGCCAAAATCCCTTCGTCAAGCTGGCGGGTAAGCGGCGTGAAGTCCCGAATATCCACGACCAGCACGGTGATCATGCGTCTGGCATACATGACCATCGTGGCCCCTTCAGTTTCGACTTGAGGCTGTGGCCGAGGCACCTGGGTTGCGCCTCCGGGATGATGAAAGGTAATTTTTGTTCCCCCGCAGACCACGCAGTCGCCATCCCTCAATTGGATCGGCACGGTCACGCGTCGACCATTGATGGAAGATCCATTGCTGCTTCCCAGGTCGATGAAAAAGTACTTTCCGGGCTGGGTTTGTTGAACGACACCATGGCGTCTGGAGATCGCGTGATCCTCGCAGATCAGCGTGTTTTCGGTAGACCTGCCGATCGTCCAGGTATTTCCGGAATCGAGTGAGAGCCTTTTGGTTCGATCTTCAAATTCAGAGGTCAGATAGACCTTCATGGACATTGTCTACCTCGGCGGCTCACCGTGAGTTCGTTAGGAGCGGCGCGAAAATATCAAGCGGAGGTTGATCCCCATATCAATGTCATCCCGATATGTTTGCCGTCAACCGGCAACTCGTGTTCCCAGGCGCTTTACGATCATATCGAAACGCGCTGACGCGAGCGCGGTATTTTCCAGCATTTCAGTGGGCAACTCGTCAAGATCTTCCTGCGACTCGCCCGGTTGACCTCCACGCGCCTCGCTTAGGCGGGAGGTTGCCACGCGAAGGCGATCAGCCAAGAAGGTCGCAAGCGATAAATAGAAACGCGAAGCAAAGCCAAGGTCTTTTCGAAGCTTGGCTCGAAGCGCGCTCTTATCGATCTCAAGGACCTGGGAATCAACGGCGGCGCTGACCGTCGCCGATGGCGGTCGTGAATCCACAAAGGAAATCTCGCCCACGATTTCGCCGGCGAACAACTTCGCGACCTCAATGTTGGCGGAGTGGACCAGCAGTTGTCCGTCGATCAGAATAAAAACGGAATCCGACGGCACAGCCTGCTGGATAATCACCGTGCCTTTGTTGAGGCGACGCGTCTTTCCGTTCGATGCCAACCAATTCGCGTCTTCATCGTCGAGAATACCCAGAATGTAGAGAGCCTTTCGCATGGTTTTCCCTCGGTTCCTGCCAATAAACGGCAACTCCGCAACCTTTTCTTTAAAGCTGAGTTCAACTCAGCTGACGCTTAGCCAACTGCGAGAAAAGTCCGCCGTGCGCCATGAGTTCTTCATAAGTCCCGGTTTCACCCAGATTGCCTCGATCCAGAACGAAAATGCGGTCCGCCTGCATTACCGTTGAGAGACGATGTGCAATGATGACGCGGGTAGCGTTCAAATCCTTGAGGCTTTGGCTAACGATTGCCTGGGTGCGATTGTCGAGAGCGCTCGTCGCCTCATCGAAAAGCAGGATTCTCGGTTTCCGCACGATCGCGCGCGCCACTAACAATCTTTGACGCTGGCCGCCGGAGAGGCCGCCTCCGCTCTCGCTGATTACCGTGTGCATGCCCATGGGCATTCCTTTGAGGTCTTCTTCAAGTCCGGCGTGTCGGGCCGCTTCCCAGGCGTCATCGATCGAGAGAGTTCCTTCTCCGACGATATTGCGGAAGATGCTTCCCTGCATCAGCTTGGCATTTTGTAGGACCACGCCGATCTGACGACGCACAGACTGAACATCCAACTCGGCGAGATCTTGTCCATCATAGAAAATGGCTCCCGCGGAGGGCGTTTCGAAACCAAGTAATAGACGAAACAGCGTCGATTTTCCGCTCCCAGAGGGACCGACAATGGCTATGAACTCGCCCGGCCTGACAGCCAGGGACAAATCGCGCAGCACCAGAGGGCCTTCATCACGGTATCGGAAGCTGATCTGATGAAGCTCAATGCCCCCAATGAGCGGCCGCGGCTCCTTTCGCGCGCTGCTCACTTCAGGCAGCGTCTTTAGAATCGGCTTTGCCCGCTCATAAAGTGGCACCACATTGAGTACTGAAATCAGCACTGAACTCAAATCGAGCGCGCCCGTGCTGAATTGAACGAAGGCGGCAAGGAACGCCAGGAATTCGCCGGTGGTCAGGGCCAGCTTATCGGGGGTCTTCATCAGGTTGACGCCGAAATAGAAAATGACCCCGCTGGCCAGTACCGGAAAAACAGAATCGAACACGGTGGACAGATTCGAGATCTTGCTCGCCCTCATCGACAACGTGCGCTGCTTAGCAAATTCGCTCGCCCATACACTGAAGGCGCGGGCTTCGGTTCCAGCAACGCGAAACTTCGGAATTCCGTTGATGAATTGCAGCGTCATTCCCGAGATGCGCCCACTTAGTTGAGAGACGCCTCGCAAGATTCGCACCTGGAAGAAGCCGCAGAGGGTCGACACCAGAAGAGAAACAAAGACCAGGACGGTGGCAACCAGCGCCAGTGGCCAGCTGTAGTAAAACATCAAGGCGCAAGACGTCACGGAGAAGATTCCGGTCAGAATCGAGGTGAGCGCAGAACCCGTGAGCATCTCGCGAATCTTGCTGATGCCAAGGCTGCGCCGCGCCAGATCGCCTGAGGTGAACTGGCGAAAGAATGGCACCGGCAAACCCAGTAACCGATCCCAGACAGCTGCCTGCACCGAGGCTTCCATTCTGCTCTCCAGCCGCAAGGTTGCCAGGCTGCGAGTCAAACTGAACAAAGCCATTGCAAGTGCAGTGATCACCAGAAAGAGGCTGAAAGCTCCGAGCGTCGAACGCTCGGCGCCCGGGATGATCGTGTCAAAAATGATGCCGGTGAAGACCGGGGCGACCATGCTCAACAGGCCTGCCGCAAGCCCCATCACGAAAATGGTGACGGCATCACGTCCAGAGCTTCGTAGCCCGAACGTAAGTATGTCGAAAATGCCAAGCGCCTTGTGCGGAAAGGGACGATAAAAGACAGAAGCGAATCCGTGCAGCTTCGAGGCTAGCTCTTCGTCGACATCATGTCGCTCCCCAGTAGCAGGATCATACACTTGGTAGCCTCGCCGTGAGGGCAAGAGAGCGATGGGTCGCTTATTGTCATAAAAGCCGACCATCGGAACGCTCTCCAGCTTCCACCACTTACCCTTGAGCATGACCTGGCGGGTGCGGATGCGGGAGGCGAGTGCAATTGCGTTCACAGGATCCGGCTGCTTTGTGAGACTTTGTCCGTGAGGAAACTGCGGTGCCTCGATTCCAGACGCCTTAAACACGATCCGACAAACCTGAAGCAGCGGCTCAAGAGTGCCGCCCGTCTCCAGGACTCTTTCTTCTCCGGCCTGTAACGGCTCCGCCAGCTTATAAAGCGCGTTCTCAAAGAAATAAGCATCCGCCTCCTCCACAGCGTGAAGACGCGCTTTTTCGATCTCATCCTCCTGGCGACGCAACTCGACGAGACGCGAAAACATCTGATCCTGAAAGAGCCGTAATCCCGCCCATTTCTCGTCAGTTTCAAACCACTCCGTCGTGCTGAGGCACAGCACTCGCGAATGCGGCGCGCAGCGCATCCACACCGCGCGAGTTACAGGGAAGAACCTTTTCGCCATAATCGGCGACATCTGGCCGTCGCCCAACGGAATGAAGCTTCCCTTGAGCGGGCGAATCCACATTGCGCCCGTAGTCGGAAGGATTGCGAGAGAATGGTCCTCAACCTCGATCTCTTCGCCGGCCGTCATTTTTCGGAAATCAGTTGGTGTGGGGTTTGGATTCGCTGCCGCCCCCAGGCTTTCAATCCATCGATCGATGAGCGGAGCGACCGTTACTGGCGAGGTGCGCGCCCAGTCTTGAAACTGTGTGCGATCTAAACACAGGGCTTGAGATTCGCTGACCGGGATTGCGATCACTCCCAGGGCGCTCGCTGGCAGGGGATTGAATCCGACCATGGCGATGCCGGCCTCTATTGTCGTCAAGTGATGACGCGTACCAACCGGCTCGCCATCGCGGACTTCCACGAGGAAGAGATCGAGTTTGCCCTCCATCAACAACCATATCTTCTCGGAGTCATGGAGCGCGAACGGCACTGCCGCACGCAACTTGAGAACTGTTCCTTGCTCATCGAACCGGGTTGTCGGAGTGGTATCCACGGTGCCTAGCTCAGACCGCCTCGATCAGCCTTCGGTATGGCCCATCCACGCGAATCATCTCCTCATGGATTCCGCGCTGCACGACCTCCCCGCGATCGAGAACCACGATCTCGTCGGCGTCGCGGATCGTGCTGAGGCGATGAGCCACGATCAAGCACGTGCAGCCGCGTCGCCGCAGGCAGTCGTCCACGTGTTTTTCACTGTAGGCATCGAGCGAGCTGGTTGCTTCATCGAGAATGAGAATCCGGGGGTTGTTGACCAGCGCCCGAGCAATTTCCAGGCGTTGTCTTTGGCCGCCACTCATATTGCGTCCGCCTTCTTCCACCTTGAAGTCGTAGCCGTTCGGAAAACTGGCGATCTCGTCGTGAATTCCCGCGTCTCGCGACGCCTGTACAAGCGCTATTTGTGCGACTGTTGCGTCCCACATCGTCAGGTTTTCGCGCAGGGTCCCATCGAAGAGAAAAATCTCCTGGTCGACCATGGCCAGTGAATTATTCAGCACGCTGCGAGGAATCTCTCCGCGTGGACGGCCGTCAAAGAACACCTCGCCCGACCATGGCGCGTAGAGACCGGAAACGATTTTGGAGACTGTTGATTTGCCGCTTCCGGAGGCGCCAACCAGTGCGACGCGCTGCCCTGCTTTCACCGTGAGGCTGAAATCGCGAATCAGCGGTGGTTCCAGACGGCTATAGCCGAATGTCACGTCCTTCAATTCCAGGTGTCCGGTTAGTCGTTCGTGCTCAGCCCGAATCGACAACTTTGGCGATTTCACCAAAGGATCCGTTGGGTGTTTGAGCGTGTCGTCCAAACGATTCAGATCGCCGTCGATTTCCTGCATCTTGCTGCCGAGATTCACCAGCTTGTTCACCGGATCGATGAAGCTCCTCATCAGGCTTTGAAACGCGATGAGCATACCCATTGTCAAGAGGCCGTTCATCACGCGCAGACCGCCGAGACCAAGGACCGCCGCAGTGTTCAGCCCGGTCAGGAAAGACGGCACCGCGGAAAGAAGAACCGACGAAGTGCCAAAGCTCTGCTCGGCGTTCACCACCTTGGCCTGGTAGCCCGCCCAACGCGCGAAATAATCAGACTCCGACGCAGAAGACTTGAGCGTCTCGATGATTTGCAGGCCGCTCATGGAAACACCAAGCAGGCATCCTTGCTCCTGTAACAGGTTGCGGTTTTCATCGACACGGCGGCGCTGCACCATCCTGAGCGCCAGGATGTTGATGGCCGCAATCACTATTCCGATGAGCGTCAGGACCGCGTCGTACTGGATGAGCAGGGCCGCGTAAACTCCGATAAGAAGAATATTCACCAGGTTGGTGGCTACATCTCCGGCGAGCAGGGAGGCGACGTCGTCATTGAGCTGCAATCGCGAGGCGATCTCGCCAGCATAGCGCTGGGCGAAATATTCGGTGGGCAAACGAAGCACGTGCCAAAAGAATTTTGCCGAAGACGAAACCGAAAGCTTCGTCTCGACAAGTAACAGCGAATCCTGCTGAAGATAGGTCAGTAAGGCTTTGACGATTGCTGTGATCGTCATGGCCAGCAATAAAGGGCTCAGCCAGCTCACCAACCCACTGACCATCACATCGTCGACATATATCTTGAAGAAGACAGGAATCACGAGGTTCGGAATCGCCAATCCCAAAGTGGCAAACACCACGTATAAGAGAGGGAGTCGGCTGCCCGGCAGGCGCGAGGCGAGCAGTTGAAAAACTGTCGGCCTTTTTCCCCCTTTTTGAAAGCCGGGTTCCTTTTCGAAGACGAGCACGACTCCGGTGAATGATTCATCGAACTCAGCATCGTCGACTGTCCTTCGTCCACCGGCCGGATCGTTGAGATAGACCTTCCCGTCGCCAAATCCTTCGACCACCAGAAAGTGGTTGAAGTTCCAGAAGACAATCATCGGCACGGACAACTGCCGAAGCTGCGCCGGTTCTTTTTTGTAACCCTTTGCTTTCAGCCCGTAGGTTCGAGCCGCCTTCACAACATTGCTGGCTTTACTGCCATCGCGTGAGACGCCACATGCGACTCTTAATTCTTCGAGGGGAACAAAACGGCCGTAGTAGGCAAGAACTATGGCCAACGCCGCTGCTCCGCATTCCACCGACTCCATCTGGAGCACGGTTGGGGTGACAACCCGGCGCTGCTTTGCGGCGGAAGGCGAACGAGGTTTTGCGGCAAGGTTCGGTTCGGGAGTAGTGGCGGTTGTCCCCATGGATCACCCCAGCCCAACTTTGTTCTTGAAGTAGGGGAGCAGCAAGCTTGCGGGGGACTGCTTGCGCGTGATCACCTGCACGGTGCCGAGGGTGCCGCTGGTAATCGTGATCGCGGGTCCTCTTGACGAAGACCACTTAAATCCGCTTTGCGTATTGGGGTCGCGCTCAAGGATAACCCTCAACTCGGTAACGGGGCCCTCCTTCATAATCGAGTTAACCAAGGTCTCGTTTTGAAAATTGCGCATCAGCGCATCGAAACTCGCCGGAAACTGCCCTACATAAACAACCTTCGCGCGGATGAAACCGAACTCCTCGCGCTTTACCGTGGAAGGAGAAACTTCCGCATCCATTCCCGGAGCGACCGCTTTAGCTTGCAGCGAAGGAATGTACACAAGCACTTCCAATTCGCTGCCCTGGGGTTGAATTGCGAGGATCGGCGCACCCACCGCCACCAGCGCTCCAGGCACGGCTTTCAGTTCGATCACTTGCCCTTCGTATGGGCTTACCACGCTCGAACTGATCTCCATCTCATGTTCAAGACCGGAGAGGTTGCGCTCGAGTTCCGCCAAGCGCGATTGCATCTCGACGTCGAACCTCTGTGGATCGGTTCTTGCGGTATATTGATCAGCTTCGATCCGCTTGATCTTTGCCTTCAGCGACTCAGCCTCTCCATTGATGGTCACCAGTTTCTGTTGATCCTGAAGCGTCTGCTGTTTCGTAATCAGTCCCTTGCCGAGCAGCTGGTCGTCCACGGTAATCTGCTCGCCGGCGATCTTCGCCTGCTGCTGAAGTTCCTGAATCTCGCGCTGTGCATTCGCTTCATCGCGGGCCAGAGCTTCCACCTGAAGCTGCGCTCCCTGCTGGTGTAGAAGAAGGTTACGTTCGCGTTCAGCGCGCACTTCCTCTACAGCTGATCGAGCAAGGCGAATTTTCTCCAACATCGCCGGTTCTGAAACCCGGGCTACCACCTGGTTGGCCTTCACCAGATCGCCCAGATTCGCACTGATGCTGGTCACCAGACCCGCGCCTTCCGTCACCACATTCAAAACCGTTCCGGCGCGAACAATAATTCCCGAGCCGCTCACCTTTGTGTCGATCGAGCCTGCGTATCCCCATACAACGGTTGCGCCGAGAACGATGAACAGACCAGCCAGCGCCAGCCAGCGTCTTGGACCGGTCACACGCATAATCACGTCCAACTGCTCGGGCGACGAGAGCCGTTCCAACGACGCTTTGCGAAAGATCGTCTCACTCATAATCAGTTCTTCCCCGCCGGAGCTTGTGGGGTGGGCACGGTCAGAAACACGTCTCGATCAATCGATTGCACCGTTTTATCGGGTTCGACGATGGTGCCCGTCGCAAACCGCAGCTGCGTCAGAGCGAGCGCGTAACCCAACTTCGCGCCGACTTGCGAAGCCTCAGCTTCGGTCAGCCGATCTTCGATGGTCAGTACGTCCACAAGCTGGCCAACGCCCAGACGATATTTTTCGCGCTCTCCTTCAAGTGCCGAGCGCGACGCGGCCACGGCTTCGTCGGCCTTCCTCAGTTGGAAGATGGCATTGCGCACGCCCGCGACCGCGGTCACCACCGACGCCATAATGTTTCGGGATATCTCGAGAGTGCGCAGCTGCGCTTGACGCAGATTCGACTGCGCCGAGGTCAACGCTCCCAAGGCGGCGTCATTCCTCGGAGGAAATCGGTAGGTGATTCCCGCGCTTGCATCCGGCCCGCGCGGTGCTCGCCCGAGAGAGTGAAAATAGTCGGCTGTCGCGGTGCCCTCATCCAAAGTGGAATAGCCGGAACTCAAGTTCAGAGTTAGTTGGGGCAAAGTTCCCCTGCGCGCCGCGCCAAGCAGGGTCGTCTCTTCCTTTTCGCGCGTTTTTGCGGCCAGGTAGTCTGCGCGCCGCACCGTGGCCAGATCGAAATACTGCTGTATCGTGTTCGCGTCGATTGCCGACAATGCCCGGTCATCCTCCGCGGGAAAATCGTCCGAAGGCGTGTCGACGCCAGCCATTTGATCGACGCCCAGGCCCATCGCCAACGCGAGTCGCTCCCGCGCGGCAATCAGGTTCTGCTCGCCCGCCACACGACCCGCCGTTCTCGTTGCCAAATTAGCCTTCACCTGTTGGATCTCGGCCCTCGGCGCTCGGTCTGCGTCAATCAGGGTTTGCACGTTATCGAGGTAGACCTTGCCGCGCTGCTCCGATCCCTGCGCGACCCTAAGGCTCGCAGCGGCCGCAACCGCAGTCCAGTAACTGGTAGCAGTCTCTAACAACAAACTGCTGATCGTCTGGTTGAGGTCGAACAGGCTTGCCTGAACCTCTATTCCAGCCGCCGTTTCCTGGGCTGCAACCACACCTCGCCCGCGCCCCTTCAGCAGAGGCACATTCACCTGAAAGGATAGCGTCGAGAGATTCGTTCCCGGAATGTTGTAGATGTTATCGGTTGTGCGAGCCATCGTCAGATTGCCGCTGAGCGCAATACCATTCCGATATTGTTTGTCAGCTTCGACGTTCAGGGAGGTGATGTTGCTGACCTGCGTATCGGTAATGATGTTCAGCAGCGCAGCTTGTTGCTGATCGAAGAGCGTGAGTGGATTATTCAAGCGGGTTTGCGAAAAAGTAGACCCCAGGAAGGTATCGAACTGCCCGCTCGCCTGCCGGGTAAAGGCGCGGTTTACGATCACTTGCTGTTCCTGAATGTGCAATGCAGGTTGATTGGCGAGGGTCGACCGCAATGCGTCAAAGAGGCCGAATTGGCTGCTGGAGGGCGAACTCGATTGGCCAAACGATCGCAGGCAACATAACACTAGAATGGTCCCGGCGAACCTAGCCGGTCTCCGCCAACCCAAGCTTCTCATCGGGTAAGTTTCACTAGCCGGCTTGACCTTGGCGATTCCGCGCGGCGCGCCGGGAGAACCAGCTCATTGCATCCGGCACGTCGCCTCACCCGTGTCGCGGCTTAAGTGGGCTTCGCGCCTACGCTGGTTTCCACTGTTCTACGTCAGACCAGGGGAGTGTGTCTTCCGGTAGCACAGATGCCAATCTATTGAGCAGGGAGAAATTCCCCACCGCCGACATTGGTCGGCAAGTATAGCATTGGCTGTTCTGGGGTCAAGACAAATTGGCTCGCCACTTCTGGCTTGAGCGACATTTAGCTAAGGCTCGGAAAAGAAGGCCGGAGCCGCACGCGAAACTTACCTTCATGCATCGCGATGGCTGGTCGCATTACTCGGAGATATAACGGACAAAATAATGCACAACCGCAGGCTCGTCTCGGCGCTCGCGGTCGTGCACAGTTCTCCGTTATGCCTGCCTAGGCGGCCGTGGTACTACTTGTTCTTATGGGTGTTGTCGTGCACAAGCTTTTCACGGTTTGCTGCCGCGATGCTCACTCCGCCCGAGGCTTGTTCCAGATCCTGTTCCGACAGTTCGTTCTTATCTACGATGATCTCTTGATCGTTGCGCTTCTCGTTCGCCATTGTGTCTCTCCTTGTTTGTCCTGCGGAAACTTTGTTCCACAGATCAAATTTGTTTTGTAAATCGAATGCGATCATGAACCCGACTTCGGAAACTGTCCATGGAGGCAGTCTGAACTGATCTGACTTGATCTGAAGGATCTCCGGCTGCCATCGCGGACGGGGAGGAAGGGCTCTCATCGCTTCCGCACGAACGTCGCCGCAGCGGCGCGAGCCATCCCCAAACCGTGCCCGTGACTTTAACACAGCCATGCCCAGAGTAAAGTACTTACTCTGATGTTCCGATCCAATTAATCGAATCGAAGTAGTGCAAAGGCCGAGACGGAAGCCCCGTAAGTATCACTCCACCTTGGAGTTCCGGCCTAAGCCGCACCCGGATGGCGCTCCAGTTCATGGCGGTTCCAGTTTCCTAGCGTTGCCCCAGCGGCATAGGTAGTTCGGCAGAAATCAAGTAGAGACGCGCTAGGCGACGGAGCATTCCGAACGTCCTCGTAAATCAGAACGAATTCCCCAAGCTGCTGGTGATAGAACGCAGCCTCCGGTCGGACGCGCGCCTCTTTGAAACCCTGCGGCTCGGGTGCCGCGTAGGAGTAGAAAGCCGCATCGACATCTCCTCCGCCTGGCCAGAAACCGACGCTGCTTACCTCATGCGAGTAAGCTTCCCGGGTGATCGAATCTGCCCCCGGTCGCGCCGGCGCTCGCCGTCCGGAGAAGCGGGTCACCGCAAGGTCGAAGCTTCCCCAGAAAAAATGTACCGGGCTGCTCTTCCCGATAAAGTCAGCCCTGAACTCCTCGAAGACAGCATTCACCGACAGCAAGATTCGCCAGAACTTTTCCACGGACTTCGCGTCGTACGAGGCGTGAACCCGATCCTGATCGAATGGAATCGGATCCGGAACCTCAACTGGCATTCGCCATATGTGGACCTCGATCTCTGCCGATCGAAGCATTTTCATAAATTCAGCATAGAAATCGGCCACTGAACGGGGAGTCAGCGCCAAGGACTTAACAATTCCATCGTTCGTTTCGAGCACAAGCTCATGGCGAATAAAGTCAAACCAAAGCTCAAACGCCCGCTCACCATAAGGGATACGCGAGGTGGTTAGGCCGCGAGCCGTGACGTATAACGGTACATTCCACCAGTGATTGACTAGCGGTGTCAGCCGCAGCCTAACCTTGCCGACAATCTGTGTCCACATGTGAAGGGTGGCACAAGTGTCTTTCCAGGATTCCAGCGGAAGTGCGGGCCAGCATTCGGATCGGTCGAATTGTTTTTCATTCATAATGCCCGCTTTTTTACCATGAAATACCGCCGGTCCGCGTCCCTCCTTGGTGGTAGGCGTCAACTCCTAGAGATGCGGATGGGGGCGGGTGCAAAATACGGCCCGGTGGGTTACCCTGTTGGGCGCACTGAATGCTTGTGTAAAACCTTTCTCGTAGGCGCCAGGGTGATCTGGCGAGTCATTGTAGGAATCAGATGAGAGCGCGGTTCATCGTCCTCGTGGTGTGGCTGTTTTGCACCCGCGAAGCCCTCACGCAGTCGGATCGGGCTGCTATTACCGGCATAATTAAAGATACGAGTGGTGCCGTCGTGATGGGCTGCCAGGTCGTCGCGACCAGCACGAACAATGACTTACGCCTGGCAACCGCAAGCAACGAGATTGGCGCGTACAACCTTACGAACTTGCCGATCGGTGGATACTCTCTGGCCTTTTCGAAGCAGGGTTTCGCCGCAGAAAAGGTGTCGCGGATAAACCTCGCTATCGCGGAAGTTGTGAGAATCGACGTTGCTCTGAATATCGGTTCCAGCACTGAAACTGCGCAAGTGACGGCCGATGCTGAACCACTCCAGTCTGAGACATCCTCAATTTCCACCAATCTGAATAACGACGCGATCACGGAACTTCCTCTCAATGTGCAGGGGGGCCGCAACCTCGCCGCGTTCATGTTTGCTTACGTGCCGGGTGTCGAGGGAAGCGGCACGACCCCATCGGACCAGGATTTCAGCTCTCACATCAATGGGAGCCTGACCAGCACAAAAGAAGTAATGATTGACGGTACGTCAGCCGTCTCCCAGATTGGCGGCTATCTCAGCGAGTCGAGCCCTCCCATGGAAGCCGTGCAGGAGTTTCAGGTCACGAGCGCGGGTGTTGCCGCCGATGACGGACGAACCGGCGGCGGCGTCTTTCGTTACGAGATGAAGTCAGGGACAAATGCCTGGCACGGCAGCGGCTTCCTCTACCTGCACAATGAGGCCTTCGACGCCAGGTCGTACGGAGATGTCTATAACGAAGGAGGTTGTCTGACAGCGGCCGGTGGCGATCCTGCCCAAATCGCAAGCTGTGAGCGCGGCTTCGGCAAGCCTGCCGACAGCCTCTACGATTACGGCGCCAGCTTTGGCGGCCCGATCAAGAAAGATAAGGTTTTCTTCTATGCCGCGTGGGAACGCTATACATTTTCCGACAGCGGCATTGGCGCTCTGTCATCGACAGTTCCAACAACCGCTTTTCTGAACGGAGATTTCAGTGCTCTGCTGGGAGGCCAACTTTGTAATGGCTCTAGCGGGATCGCGCTATGCAGCGAATATGCGGGTAGCAATCCGACGCCGGTGCTGGTGCAAAACGATGCCGACCAGACCGTTCCAGCACGGCAAAACATGATCTTCGATCCAGCACCCAACGCGTGCGGTTCCCCGCCTTGTCAGTTCACCGGCAATCTGATTCCTGCCAACCGTATCAGCAAGGTCTCCCAGAACATCATCGCTCTTTACCAGAAGTACTACGCGCCTCTTGCCTCCACACTGACGAATAACAATGCCTTGCCGCTCGCCACGCCCGCCACCTGGTACCAAAGCGACGAGGCGAGTGTGAAGATCGATTACAACCTGTCACAAAAACATCGCCTGGATGGATCTTTTATCTACGCTTATATTCCGCGTCTGCTCTCAAACCAGGGTGGAATCTGGTCGGCCGGTTCCTCGGATGGCGGTCCAATGGCCAACGCCTACGACCACAATACGACAGCGCCCTCGTTACGCTTTCGCGATACGTGGACGATCTCCAACAACTTACTAAACGTGGCAAGCGTGACGTTCAACCGTTTTCGCAATCCTAGCCTCGCACGATCGCGAAATGGAAACTGGCCTTCTGCGCTCGGATTGGGCAATTTTGGCGCCGGAAACTTCCCCATCATCCAATTCCAGGGCATCAACGGGACCGATCATACCTACGTTGACGGACTGCCCATTGATGAAACTATTCTTGGCAGCCAGTTCAACGATTTCTACGCCGCCAATACCTTTATTTACGATGACACTCTCTCATGGGTCCGCGGACGCCACACCTTCAAATTCGGCGTCGATTTTCGCGTGCAGCAATTCAACTCGCATGGCGATTACGGAGTTCCCACGTTCACCTTCGACCCAGCGCAAACTGCCGGCACATTTGGAGTCAATGCCGGCTTCGGATTCGCCAGCTTTCTGCTCGGGGATGTGAACCAGGCGTCAGTAAGCGAGCCCGATAACACCTATGGCCGCCGAAAATCTGTTTCGCTTTTCGCGCAGGATGATGTGAAGGTCAACTCGAGGCTGACCTTGAATCTCGATATGCGCTGGGATTTCAACGGACGCTATCACGAGAAGTACGGCCACTGGTCGAACTTCAATACAACAGAGATTAATCCAGTCACCGGGCTGCTTGGCGCTCTCGATTTTGCCAGCGGTGGAAGCGATTCATTCGAGAAAAACCAGTACTACCACAATTTTTCCGGATACATCGGCGGGGCCTACCAGATCACCCCGAAGACCGTGGCGCGCGGGTCATTCGGCGTATTCTATGTCCCGCTGAATCTAAATACCTACAGTGGCATTCCCTACGGATTCAACCCCGGCTTCGTTCTTAATAACCAGGTACTCACACCGTTCCACTGGGACAGCGGCTATCCGGGCCAGGCGGTCGATATTGGCAAGAACCCCAATTTCACGCGCTATGGCATGGTTTCAATCAGTCCTGACATGCTCGAACTGGGCAACGTACAGGCGTGGTCAGTGGGAGTTCAGCGCGAGCTTACTCGCGACCTTGTTCTCGAAGCGAACTTCCTCCAGAATCACGGCTACCATCTGGAAAGCGGTTATGTGCAGGCCAACCAGCCGACTCTGTCTGCTTACACCGCGTTGGTGGAGTCTGGCCAGCAATACGCGTACATTGTCAAACCTGGATTTCAGGGCTTTGGTTGGGCGTCGGTTGCACCGTTTCCCAATGTGGCCATGACTTTCGGCCCACTGTTTTTTGTGGGCTCGCCCCTCGGAAATACGTCCTACAAGTCGCTGCAGTTCAGCGCGAGAAAGCGAACAACCCACGGGCTATCCCTCTTAGCCAGCTACAATCTGTCGTCATCTCACGGCGACGTCGACAACGCCTTTGAGGATCTCTTCTATCCAGGACCGCTGCAAGACATCTATAACTTGGCGCTCGAACGACAAACGATCTCCGATTTTGATCAGACCCATATCGTCAAAGGTTACGTCCTATATGAACTGCCGTTGGGTCGCGGCAATTCGTTCCTGTCGAACGCTGGCCCAGCCCTGAACGGCATCGTCGGTGGCTGGACAATTTCTGGCGACTTCCATTACGCCTCCGGCATGCCCATGCGCATCCCAGCCAACGTTTTTTATCCCGGCATAAATAATGTGTATTCTGATATCGTTCCCAGCTGCGATATCCACGCACATTACAACGGCAAAGTCGGTGGAACCTATTTCAACCCGGCTTGCTTTGTGAACCCGCCGAATGGAGAATTCGGCAATGTGCCGGGCTACCTTGCCGATCTTCGCAATCCGGGGCTGGCAACCGAGGACATCGGGGTAAGCAAATTACAGCGTTTTCATGAACCTGCGCAATTGCGTTTTTACTTTCAGGCATTCAATGTTTTCAACAGACATGGATTCGCCGGCCCGAATACGCAAATCGGCGCTCCGGGTTTTGGAACGATCCTTCCGCAGGATTTGAGCGGCCTGCCAGGACCTCGTATATGTCAGTTCGGCGCACGTTTCATCTTTTAAAAGGGGAAGAGCATCACGCAAACCGAGTCAATCCGTCGGAGCCATAAGGCAGTTGGGCTGTGGCAAGCTGCATCTGTGTGTCAGGCGCATCGAATCCCATTTCCTCATCTTTTGATACACGCGCGCATGGCTCTTTTTCTTCTTCTGCTCGTAATTTTCACTTTAGCGACCGTCAGTTGTTCCTCATCGCCTAGCGGCACTCATGCACCAGTTGTGCCCACAATAGAGTTCACATCCGTTCCCTTGGCAGGCGCCGATAATCCGGCAAAAGTAAGCCCGATCAGAGGAAAAGTGCACGGCGCAAAATCGGGCCAACAGATCGTAATCTACGCCAGAGGGGCAACGGAATGGTGGGTGCAGCCACGCGCGGACGAACCGTTCACCCAAGTCGACTCCCATTCGAAATGGAGCACCTCAACGCACCCTGGAGCGGAGTACGCTGCACTGCTGGTTGGTCCTGATTTTCAGCCGCCAGCAACGGCCGATGTTCTGCCGACGGCCGGTGTAGTGGCCTCGGCAATTACTAAAGGCGAGGTGGCCCTCTGGTATCGCTGGTGGTTTGTCCCTTTGTGCGTGCTCTTCGGCGCGCTCGTTATCTTTGGCGCGCACCGTGTACGGCTTCACCAAGTCCGCGACAAATTGAATCTGCGCTTCGAAGAACGCCTAGCCGAACGCACGCGGGTCGCCCAGGAATTGCACGACACGCTGTTACAAGGTGTGCTTAGCGCATCCATGCAATTGCATGTCGTCGTCGACAACTTGCCCGAAGGCTCCCCTTCCCGTCTTCCTCTCAATCGCGTTTTACAGTTAATGTCCCAAGTTATTGACGAAGGACGGGCCACGCTTCGTGGACTGCGCTCGACGACGGATGACGCTCACACGCTTGAAACGTCCTTCTCCCGTATCCCTCAGGAATTGGCCGCCCCTTCAGAAATCGACTTTCACATCGTCGTCGAAGGCGCACCCTTGCCATTGCGATCCGTTATTCGCAACGATGTATACAGCATCGGCCGCGAAGCGCTTGTCAACGCGTTCCGCCACTCTCGGCCATCCTACATCGATCTGCACCTCGAGTATTCCCCCAACCATCTGCGAATTCTTGTCCGCGACGATGGTTGCGGAATCGATGCCGACGTGCTCGAGTCGGGGCGGGAAGGTCATTGGGGATTGTCGGGCATGCGTGAGCGAGCCGAAAGAATTGGCGCCAGGCTCAAGGTCCTAAGCCGGCCTGGCAATGGAACTGAAGTGGAGCTTCGTGTTCCCGGCGACTTGGCCTTCGAATCCACACCCACTCGTTCGCGGTCTAAGTGGTTCGGAAGACACCATTTGTGGGCCTGGAAGTCGGGTGACCGAAATGCCCAACAGAAGGTCTCATAACCATGAGCACTCCAAAACAAATTCGCGTTCTGAGCGTCGATGATCACCCGTTGCTTCACGAGGGTTTGGCCACCGTCATTCGCAATCAACCAGATCTGCTTCTTGTGGCGGAGGCAACGAACGGCAGAGAGGCTATTCAAAGATTCCGGGAGCACGCCCCGGATGTGACCTTGATGGATCTCCGTCTGCCCGACATGAGCGGGATTGACGCCATGATGGCCATCCGGTCAGACTTTCCTGACGCCCGCATCATTATTCTTACGACCTTTGCCGGCGACGTCGAGATCCAGCGCGCTCTGGAAGCTGGAGCACGCGCTTACGTTCTTAAGAGCATGCCGCCCAAGGAACTCGTCGAGGTGATTCGCCAGGTCCATGCTGGCAAGAAGCGAATTCCCGCCGAGATTGCCGCACATCTGGCTGAGCACTATAGCGACGAAGCCCTCACCGATCGTGAAGTGGAAGTTCTACGTCAGATTGCCGGCGGCAATCGAAATCGCGATATCGCCGAGAAACTGTTTATCACCGAAGAGACCGTCAAAGTTCACATCAAGCACATTATGGACAAACTAGGGGCTAATGACCGCACTCAGGCGGTCGCCATCGGGGTCCGCCGCGGGATCATCCACCTCTAGCTCAGGCCACCTCATACCTCGGAAGTGGTAGCAAAAGATTCCGAGCGCTAGGGATTCGCCAGCCGGTTGAAATCACTAAGCTGTGAGTGTGGAGGTATCTGCTTCGAATGTTTTTTACCTACCCCGACGGCTGGCCCGGTGCAGGTCTCGTGCTCCTGAGGATTGCAGGCGGAGCTTTTCTTGCAATTCAGGGTCTCGGGTATGCGCTCGACTCGTCTGGCCATCCAGATCTCGGTGGGATGTTTGGGTTACTCGGATTCGCTAGTGGAGTCCTGCTGTTGATCGGCTACAAAACTCGAGTCGCCGCGTTGGTTGGAGTCATCGCCTGCGGGGCTTCCCTGCTTTCCTCGGTTTATCTTTCTCGTTCTGAGATCCTCGCTCCCCGGCTTCCCAGTCTCCTGGTCGTTGTGATCGCGGTTGCGGTACTTTGTCTTGGACCGGGAGCATTTTCGCTCGACGCTCTTCGCTTCGGACGCCGCGAAGTCATGATCCCCAAAGATCCGCCTGACCCGCAACGCTGATCCCCGCACAAACACATTCAGTCCTTAACGTGCCGTGGCATTGTCTGCAACAAACATTCGACACTTACCTCGAATGGGGTACGAATCAGATGATCTCTTGGGTTAGCAAAAAAACACTCGATTTCGTGATGTGTGGTGGGTGAGGATCGTGAGAATCTCCGAGCATGCAGGGAGAAGCAAGTCTGGCAAGACCTCAGCGCTTCCGATTTCTTTCGTTACATGGGGCTGCGGGCAGCGCTGATCAACAATGATTGGAAGGGTGGTGACTTATGGAAAAGGTGCTCGCTATTTTCGATTTCGTTTTTGGTTGCCATCACCGGCAACTGAGCCGTGTGTTTACCGTGGACGGCCGCAGTTACCGCGTGTGTTGCGGCTGCGGGGCAGAGTTTCGGTATTCGCTCGCCACAATGTCGATGCAGTCGCGCTTCAGACAGCATAGTTCTGACGCCCACAAAAACTTGCCGAAGCTGGCCTTTTCCCGATACCCCGATAGTGGTACGAAAAAACTCCGAGGGTTGGGGATTTCCTACGTTCGATAAAGTTCTAGTCTCAGATGCTAAGAACCCATCGGAACCAGAAAATCTCGCCGCGATTAGAGGTAAAAAAAATATGAAGGACTTCGGACTCCAGCCAACGCGAATCAGCCCTTGTTTGAGAATCTTCATTACCTCACTGCTCGAAGGTGCCGATCACGAACTTATCAACGATGCCTTGTTCCTCGGCAATGAGCCGCTGGGGGTGGAGATGACTAGCGCGTTGACGCCACCTGAATCTCTGTCATCCGACAAGAACTACAACTAGTCCTCAAGGAGCAGATCATGATCCTGGGCATGAGCACGGCAACTTTTACTTTGCTGCACGTGCTGGTTAGCCTGATTGCGATCGCATCGGGCTTCGTGGTCGTATTTGGGCTTATCCGTGGAAACCGCATGGATCGTTCGACAGCCCTCTTTCTCGCCACCACCACTTTGACCAGTGTCTCTGGTTTCGCCTTTCCCTTTGCTCGATTGCTACCCTCTCACGTTTTGGGAGTGATGTCCCTCGCCCTTTTGGCGTTCGCGATCCCGGCCCGTTATTTGTTCCATCTCACTGGTCCTTGGCGCTGGATCTACGTGCTCGGCGCCACCCTGACGCTCTATTTCAATTTTTTCGTTCTGATCGTGCAATGCTTCGAGAAGATACCCACCCTCAGAGCCATTGCGCCAACTCAGAAGGAACCACCTTTCCTGGTCGCCCAAATCGCTGCTCTAATCGCTTTCGCAACCCTGACTGTGTTCGCGACTCTTCGATTTCATCCCGAAAGAGTCCAAACCGCCTGACCCGAACTTGCCGCCTAAAAGCAACACGCGGCAAGATCGATATCAAATTTCAACCTGTCTGCACAGAACACCTTCTAGAAGGAGAAAAACAATGCCAACGGTCACCACTAAAGACGGAACAGAGATTTATTACAAAGATTGGGGTAAGGGGCAGCCGATCGTATTCAGCCACGGCTGGCCGCTCTCGGCAGATGACTGGGACGCTCAAATGCTCTTCTTCGAGCAAAAAGGCTACCGCGTTATCGCGCTCGACCGGCGCGGCCATGGCCGGTCTACTCAAACCTCGAATGGCAACGACGCCGATCACTATGCCGATGATCTCGCCGCGCTCACCGAGAAACTCGATCTGAAGAATGCCATCCACGTCGGCCACTCCACCGGAGGAGGCGAAGTCGCTCGGTATATCGGCCGACACGGCACAAAGCGTGTTGCCATGGCCGTTCTGATCAGCGCCGTTCCCCCATTAATGGTCAAGACTCCATCAAATCCGCTCGGCGCTCCTATCGAGGTGTTTGACCGGCTTCGTGCCCAGCTCGCGGCAAATCGGTCCCAGTTCTATATGGATCTCACTCTCCCCTTCTACGGCTACAATCGCCCCGGCGCCCAGATTTCCGACGGCATCCGCCAGCACTGGTGGCTACAGGGAATGATGGGAGGCATGAATGCACATTACGAGGGAATCAAGGCCTTCTCCGAGACCGATTTCACCGAAGATCTCAAGAAGTTCGACGTTCCCACGCTTATCCTCCATGGCGAGGACGACCAGATTGTCCCCATCGACGCCGCTGGCCGCGCCTCCGCCAAAATCGTGAAAGGGGCGGTGCTCAAGGTCTATCCCGGCTTCCCCCACGGCATGATTACCACTCACGCCGACGTTATCAATGCCGACATACTCGCTTTCTGCGGGCAGAGCGCCCGGGCCGCCGCTTAAACAACTAGAATCCCCCTGTCCCTCAAGGCATCACATTACGAGGGACGGGGGTGTAAAATCGACGCCACTTTTCTGCCGGCCTTCGTCATCCCAACTGAGTGAGGCCAGATCATGGCACAATGCACGCATCTCGATCAGATCAAAATTACAAACACCAAAACGCATGTCTGTGAAGAATGCGTCAAGCTGGGCGACACCTGGGTCCATCTCCGGCTCTGCCTCGAGTGCGGAAACGTCGGCTGCTGCGATTCTTCAAAAAACAAGCATGCAACCAAGCATTTTCATCGCACCAAACATCCGCTGATGCGTTCCATCGAGCCACGCGAGGCATGGGTCTGGTGTTACATCGATAATTTGTCTCCTGGAGATATCGAAGGTCATACGTTGATCGAGGCGGCCAGCTGAAGGCGGCCGCGAAGCCCCGCAATGGAGCATGCACAATGTCGATCCGGCCTGTGAAGCGCGTGATCAAGTCGAAACCGACTCTCGAAGGAGCCGGGGTTCATTTGAATCGCGCATTCGGGTTCGGCAGTACGAAAGACTTCGACCCTTTTCTTCTTCTCGACGACTTTCGTAACGACGTCCCCGAGGACTACCTCGCCGGCTTCCCCTGGCACCCGCATCGCGGAATCGAAACCATCACCTACGTGCTCGCTGGAACCGTCCAGCATGGCGACAGCATCGGCAATAACGGCGTCATCAGCGCAGGCGACGTGCAATGGATGACCGCCGGCAGCGGCATTATTCATCAGGAAATGCCCAAGGGCGACCGTGCCGGCCGCATGCATGGATTCCAACTCTGGGGCAATCTCCCGTCTTCACTCAAGATGACATCACCGCGTTATCAGGAGGTTAAGTCCGCCGACATCCCAGAA
>DATJNC010000091.1:0-45445 GCA_035508395.1 Terriglobales bacterium
TTGCGTCTGTAACGGTCGTGCGGTCATATCCACTGACTAGCTGACGAAGTTCAACCGTCGCGTTGGCGACAACTGCACCTGAAGGGTCAAAAACCGTGCCATTGAGCGATCCCGAACCTCCGCCCGACTGCGCGTAAGCGCCCAGGCCCAGCCCCAAATAGAAAACTGCGAGAAAAGCCGCATGATGCGACTTCTTACAAGAAGCCAACATGAATTCCTCCAGAGGAAATAGGTCGGTATAAAGATCAAGGGCACGGTTCATGGGACGAGAAACCGGGCCAACTACACAACTGAAGTGATCTCTAGACGCTAGGAGGCGGGCGAACGCAGAGGGCGAAGGCGATGAGACGTTGCTTGGCAGAAACCGCTTGCGGTCGAAAGACCGATACGACAACGAATGTGCTACGCGTAAAGGTAGACGGGGACTTGGGAGATGCAGAATGGGCAGCGACACAAACTGAACATTTTGCCGACTCGACCGCGCTCGAATGTTGATGCGCAGCGACTGCTATTGCCGACCAGAATGTCAGCAAGATCAACAGGCACGCTATTCGCTTCGAAGCCGAACGCAAAGCTGCCACCTCACGAATCGATGTGTTGATCTATATCAAATCCAGCCCCTAAAAAGCAACTACAGTACCTGGTACGGTACCCGTGGATGGAGATCGGCGCGACTCGATCGTTTTGTTTGGCTTTTGCTTGTGTCGCATGCCTGGACCAGAGCGGGAGTATTTGAAGCAAATGGACCGCAATAAAAATATTGGCTATACCATACCCCGTATCGTATAATAGATATTAGGTCACATGAGCCACACCATCAAAGAAAAGCAAAATCTTCTTCTCAGGGCCAAGCGTATACGCGGGCAAGTCGAAGCCCTGGTGCGAGCCCTGGATGAAGAGCGCGATTGTTCTGACGTTCTACAAGTCATGAGCGCAGCCCGAGGGGCGATGAACAGCCTGATGGCCGAGCTCTTGGAAGGTCACATCCGAAGTCACGTCCTGAATGGAAAGCACAAACCAACTTCGCAGCAAGTGGTGGCCGCTGACGAAGTGATTGACATGGTGAAGTCGTATTTGAGGTGAGGCCACTCCTGCGATGGTGTCACTCACACAGATAAGGGGTACAGATGAGCGCTCCGAATGCGGTGGAAACGCGCCACCGCGTGCCCTATCCATCCGAAGAAAAGCCCGTTCATGGAATGAGCGGAGCTGACTACGCTTCCGATCATTCCGACCACGAACACGGAGTTGAATGGATGGAACTGGCGCGCATTGCCTTTGTCGCCTTGGCAGCGGCAGCGGTCTGGTTTCGCGTCTGGGAACCATTTCCTCGTGTCAGCATCATTGGCATTGCAGCTACGTTGATCGGGGGCTATCCGATTTTCAAGGAAGCCTGGGAAAACATCGTCGAGCGCAAGATGACGATGGAACTCTCAATGACCATCGCCCTTTTTGCGGCGCTGGCGATCGGAGAGTTTTTCACGGCTCTCGTGATAACCGCATTCGTGCTGGCTGCTGAGGTGCTCGAGGGGTTGACGGTTGGCCGAGGAAGACGCGCGATTCGAGATTTGCTGGATTTTCTTCCCAGAACCGTGAACGTCCGCCGCGACGGTCAGGTGGTCGAGATTCCCGCCGAGCAGCTCGAAATCGGCGACTCGGTGGTGGTGAAGCCGGGTGGACACATTCCCGTCGATGGGATTGTCCTTGTTGGTCGTTCTTTCGTCGGGCAAGCGGCCATCACAGGCGAGGCGATGCCCGTCGAGAAAATGCCCGGAAATCCGGTCTATGCCGGGACGATAAACCAGTCGGGCACGCTCGAGATTGGCGCGCAGAAATTGGGACGCGATACCAGCTTTGGACGAATCGTAGAGGCAGTCGAACGCGCGGAAAAGTCGAGGGCCCCGATTCAGAAAACGGCTGATCGCCTCGCCGGCTACCTCGTGTACTTCGCGCTCGGCGCTGCCGTCCTGACCTTTCTGATTACTCACAATGCGAGATCGACAATTTCAGTGGTCATTGTCGCGGGCGCGTGCGGAATTGCGGCAGGAACACCGCTGGCCGTCCTGGGAGCTATCGGTCGAGCGGCGCGGAAAGGTGCGATCGTCAAAGGCGGACTCTATCTTGAAGCACTCGCGGCCGTGGATACGGTTCTGTTGGATAAGACGGGTACCCTCACATTTGGAACTCCACAGATCCGCGAAGTTGTTTCGAACGACGGTTGTGCTATGCAGGAAGTGATCGCAGCGGCGAGCATCGCGGAACGAAGATCCGAACACCCGCTCGCCAAAGCAATCATCGCGCGCGCGGCCGAGCTCGGTGCGCCAACCGCCGAACCGGACTCGTTCTCCTACACACCCGGGAGAGGCATTCGAGTCACGTATCAGAACGACGAGATTCTCGTCGGCAGTCGTGCCTTCCTTCTTGAGTGCGGAGTTGGAGAAGCCTCTCCAGCCAATGGTCATTGTCGAGACAGTGCCTCAGAGGTTTTGGTCGCTCGCAAACGAAAAGTGCTGGGGAGCATCTGCATTGCCGATGTTCTGCGACCCGAAGCGAAATCCGCAGTCACGGCCTTGCGAGAGATGGGTTTGAAAACGATCCTCTTGAGCGGAGATGCCCAGGGCGTGACCACAGCAGTGGGTCAGGAACTCGGCGTGGATGAAGCAGTGGGTGAACTGCTGCCGGAACAAAAAGCGAAATGGACGCGCGAGCTGCGCGATAAGAATCGCAACGTCGCGATGGTTGGAGACGGCATCAACGACGCGCCAGCCCTGGTCGAGGCAAACGTTGGAATCGCAATGGGGTCTGGGACCGACGTGGCGCGGGAAAGTGCAGACGTCATTCTGATCGGCAGCGATCTCTCCAAATTAGTTGATACCTTGCGAATCGCCCGCCATTGTCGCGCGATCATCATGCAGAATTTCGTCGGCACATTGGTGGTGGACAGTATCGGCGTGGGAATGGCGGCCTTCGGCTATCTCAACCCTCTGCTCGCCGCGTTCATTCATGTTAGTTCGGAAATGGCATTCATTCTCAACTCGACGAGATTGTTGCCGCGCGGCAGCGCTGAAATCGGCAATGAGGTTCATTGATAGGTCGGACGAACCGTCCAGCAGCATGAACTCGCAGGAAGGTTGCACACTCAAAACGAAGCGCGTCGTGATCGGGCAGATTACGATTTGTCGCGGATGCTGTTGCGGCAATACGGAACGCGGACTACCTGAAGCCCCGGTCGAATGGCTCAAGGATGAATGGCGTAGACGCGGACTGCTGAAGCGAGTCCAGTTGACAATCAGTGGTTGTGTCGGACCTTGTGACGTGCCCAACGTAGTTGTGGTGACTGGTCCACAGGGCGAGGTATGGCTCGGAAACATTTCTGAGTTCGAGGAATACCGCAGCTTGCTGGAATGGGCTGTTCAGTGCAGAGACGCCGGAAAAATGTTAGCCTTGCCCGCGCAGTTTCATGGACGCAAGATCAGCCCATTTCGTTCGTAAGTGTTGCGCGTGATCAGGTCCGATTCACCCTGGGCGGTCGGTGCACCGGAAAGCAGCTGGT
This sequence comes from Terriglobales bacterium, assembly GCA_035508395.1. Classification (GTDB taxonomy): domain Bacteria; phylum Acidobacteriota; class Terriglobia; order Terriglobales; family Acidobacteriaceae; genus Acidiflorens. Next base: position 3,554 of record DATJNC010000091.1, read on the forward strand.
TGTCGACGAAAAATCTCGTTGGACTGTGCGACCCCAGTAACGTTGTCATCGCCGCAACAGGGCCAGTTGTTCGGGTGACGGGAGTGGTTTCAGGCGCTTGATCGAGCGAGCAGGGTTAGGGCGGTTCTCATTCTTGCGGCTAACGGCTCGGAAGGACCGCGCAAATGGTCCGAGCCCTCATCGAATATTTCAGATAGACACTGATTATCCTTGCTGTTCTATTTCGCTTCTTGAAAAGCTCTATTGGAGTCGCTGTGATTGGGCCTCCCAGTCGGAGGCCGATTTCGATCCTTTGATTCTGAAGCTCAAGAAAAGTATTCCTTTTGAGAGGGTGCGAACCGGGAAAACTCGGCCCCTGCTGATCAATGGGTTAACGGGATCGTTCTGTATGCCCTTTCTTGAGGGCGTTCGCTGACCCGGAAAGAGCACTGGGGTTTCGGGAACCCAGCAGAAGGGGTCGGCCGGGGCAGATGAGTGTGGCTGCCTGATGGCGCCAACTGGCCTTCATGGGTTCAAGAACAATCCCCACGCGGAGCAACCTAACACTGAAAGTGGCCCGGAGGTTCTTGCCGCCGCATTGAAGGAATACGGCTGTGCTTATCTGATTGGTCTAGCCTTGGAGAATTTCGTGGCTGATTTTGAACATGGACGAGATGCAGTTATCAGGCGGCGACACGGATACATGGGAAACATTGCAAAAGCCAAACGGTTGCTGACGGAGTATGAATCTAAGGCACTTCTTTTCTATCGAAGTGCATTCACACTCTTCGTAGGAGGATCCGGCACCCCGAAGTGATGTTTCTTCTGGAAGCAGAATACGAAAAGAGGAAGAAGTGGCACAATAACTCGTTTCTTACGTTTCTGAGTAATCCGCTCGAACCTCAGCCTTCTGACCGGATACTGATCAATCCCGTTACCGGCAGGCCACTAACGCGTCCTCGCTTGTATCAGAGGATGATTTCCCTTGGTCGTCGTGCTGGTGTATCGAATGCCCATCCCCACCGGTTCCGAGACACCTTAGCGGTTGATATGCTGGCGCGAGGTGCTAGTCCTCACGATGTCGCCAAAATCCTTGGGGACACGATTGGGACCGTAGAGAAGCACTACATGCCGTTCATCGGGGAGTTGCGAGAACGGGTGAGGATGATTCTTGAAACTGGCGTGGGCGTAGAAAAATCAAACGAAACAACCCCACGGCCGAGCCAATACGAGGCAAAAGACCGAACCGGGTGTTTTCTCAAAATGATCTTTTAATGAGAAAACGGGTGCCTCTAAGTGATTCAAAATTCGTGGGCGATCTTGGCCGTTTCTGTCACACCTGTGTCACAACGGCGGGAGCAAAAATCCTAAGCACCTGAAATCAGAATAGTTGTTGACAGCCGGACCTGTAAGCCGAATTCTGTCTGTCTTGCGACAGGACGATCATTCCTCTGGGCCACGCATTACTGCGAGGCTCTAGCGACCTACCCGGAACTTTCACCCCGCCGCAGTTGTGCTACGACGGGGGCCCGAAGGATGACGCACCGAGCTGGTACGTGCCGGTATTGCTGTCGGCTTGTTCCCTATTTGGTCTTGCTCCGTGTGGGGTTTGCCATGCCCGCGCCATCACTGCCGCGGCGGTGCGCTCTTACCGCACCTTTTCACCCTTACCCCGCCCATCTACGCAACCCGGTCCACAGTTGTTGGAGCCCGAATCTTGCCGGCCCTTTCACGATGAAGAGGCTGCCTAAATGGGCGGGGCGGTATATTTTCTGTGGCACTTTCCGTCCGGCCGACTTGAATCGACCGTCCCGGACGTTATCCGGCACACTGCTCTGCGGAGTTCGGACTTTCCTCCCCGCTCATTCTGGCAGAAGCTGGCATGCTCGAGAGCTGCTGTCAGAATGGGCGGAGCGATCGTCCGGTCCGGCTGCCTACAGTCTGATTATAAGGCAGGCGATTTGCCGAATCGTTTGGTCGCATGTATCGGATCGAATTATTTTGCATGTAAGTTATTGATTTATAAGGAATGTACTATTAAAAACTTTAGTATTCAAAGATTTAGCAGCTGTCTTCCGCTAAATCTTTGATTTATAAAGATCGACTCGGGGGGGCCAAACGATGTGCTTCAATTGAACGCCCGCTCTCGTCGCGACCACTCCTATCGCTCCTGCTAAACTCAATCCGCACGAATCGAGTCGGCTTTGACCGATCTCGATTCGTTTGGCACTCCGCGATGCACCTCACCGAAGCCATTAAGATCGCTTTGCGCTCGCTCTGGGCGAATAAACTGCGCTCAGCGCTCACTCTGTTGGGAGTTGTCATCGGCGTTGCGGCCGTGATCGCGGTAGTTACCTTCGTCAACGGCATCAACGGCTACGTCGCGGAGAAGATATTCAATCTCGGCGCCGACGTGTTCATCATCTTCAAGGTTTCGCCTGCCGTCACCAACGTCGACCATTACATCGAAGGCCAGAAGCGCAAGGATCTGACCATGGACGACTATCGCGCTGTGCGAGAGGGTTGCAAGCTGTGCGCTTATGTCGGCGCCTACGCCCGGAACAATAGCGGCCATTTGAGATACGGTGAGCAACCGCTCAACGACACGATCGTTCAGGGTATGACTCCGGCAGTTGCAATCACTCAGGATACCGACATCGACTATGGCCGAATGATCAACGAGACCGATCTGGAGAATGATTCTCCTGTTGTTGTCGTCGGCACAGACATCGTTGACAACCTGCTGCCTGGAGTCGACCCGATCGGCAAAGAGATTCGAATCGATGGGTGGATTTACCGCATCATCGGGGTGGGTAAGAAGAAGGGAAGCACACTCGGCCAGAGTCTCGACAATTGGGCATTTATCCCAATGACAACGTGGTTCAAGCAGTATGGCGTTTACAACTCCAACATGAGGATTTCGGCCAAGGCGGTCGGAACGGGCGCGGTTCTTGACGAAGCGATGGATCAAGCCCGCGTCATTCTGCGCGCGCGACGGCACGATCTGCCGGGCACGGATGATTCTTTCGACATGGAGAACAACAGCAGTCTGCTCAGCATCTGGTCAAACCTGACTGGAACATTCTTCATTGCGATGATCGGAATCGCTGCCATTTCGATGGTGGTCGGCGGAATCGTGATCATGAACATCATGCTCGTCTCGGTCACCGAGCGCACGCGGGAAGTGGGCATTCGCAAGGCCATGGGCGCGAAGCGAGCCGACGTGCTGCTGCAATTTCTGATCGAGGCCGTGGTTTTGGCACTTCTCGGCGGCATGGTGGGAGTTCTACTCGGGATCGGCGTGGCGAAGGGAGTGACCTTCGCAGTTGGAATGCCTTCGGTGATCAAGCTTTGGGCGGTATTCGCGGGACTGCTGGTGGCCGCTAGCGTCGGTATTTTCTTTGGCGTCTATCCAGCGCGCAAGGCGGCGATGCTCGATCCGATCGCGGCGTTGCGTTTCGAAATATGAGCAAGCTTTGAGCTACGACCATAAGCGAAGAGAAAGCGTGAATTTGAATCAATTAGCTCGGCGTTCTTGTGTCTCGGCGGTGAGAAGGTTTTGATCTGAAATGATGGGCAGAAGCGAATTCGGCGAGATCATCACGATGGCGCTCGACACCATCCGGAGCAATAAGATGCGCTCTGGGTTGACGGTACTGGGCATTGTGATTGGCGTTGCTGTGGTCATCGGGATTTCCTCGATCGTGCGGGGGCTGAATGACAACGTCAACAGCATGATCACGAGCATGGGATCGAACATTATTTTCGCGTTTCACATGCCGATCACCTTTGGCCGTCCGAATGAAGAGTTGCGAACCCGAAAGGAACTCACATTTGAAGATGCGGAAGCGATGAAGGATCTGCCACATGTGAAGGCTGTTACGGCCGGCGTCCAATATGCCGAACCGCGAACCGGAAGCGGCGTTTACGTTGTGAAGTACGGCGACCGCAAAGCCAAGCAGACGATTCTTGAGGGCGACACCGCATCCGCGAAAGACGTGTTCGATCTGGACCTGCGATCGGGCCGCTGGTTCAGCGAGATTGATGACCAGCGGCGGTCCTCGGTCATCATTTTGGGCGCGGACACTGCGGACGAGCTTTTTGGCAACTCAGACCCGCTGGGCAAGGAAATCAATATCGAGGGCCAGTTGTTTACGGTGATTGGCGTGGTCGAAAAAGTGAAAAGCGCATTTGGTGGAGGCAAGAATCCGGACGACAACAAGGTCTATTTTCCGCTCGCTACCCTGCGCAAGATGCATCCGGAACTGAAGCAGCACTTCATCAGCGTGAAGGCCACCTCGCACGCCGACATGCCCAAAGCGATCGACGAAATGCGCGAATTGCTTCGACGGCGTCGACGCGTAGCTCCTGACAAGCCCGACAACTTTGCGATCTTTACTCAGGATTCGCTTTCCGACGTGTGGAGTCAGATCACGGGCGCGGTTTTCATCTTTATGTTTGCGGTTTCAAGCGTGGCCCTGATCGTGGGTGGCGTAGGCGTGATGAACATCATGTTGGTATCCGTCACCGAGCGCACGCGCGAGATCGGCGTCCGCAAGGCGATTGGCGCGCGCAAACGCGACGTTCTTTTGCAATTCACCCTCGAGGCGATCACCCTGACCGCGATCGGCGGCATTCTCGGCGTGATTTTTGGAGGCATCATTACCTTCATCATTCGCGAAGTGTGGGACTCGCTTCCCGCAACGATGTCGGTCTTTTGGGCGACCTTCGGGTTCATGTCGGCGGCGGCGGAAGGACTGCTGTTTGGCATTTATCCCGCATGGAAGGCAGCGAATCTCGACCCGATTGAGTCGCTACGCTACGAGTGAAGCGATTGCAGATTGCAAAAGTCAGATTGTAAAAACGCAAACATGCGCTTCTCTCTGCGATTTCTGCTGGAAACGATATTCACGGCGGGGACAGTCGGGAGCCTTTTCTACTATGTGCTCTCCTTTGCGGGGCTTGTAAGTTTTCTTCGCGTTAAGCGTCGAAACTCGAAGCCTGCGACATTCCCGGGCATTTCAATCCTCAAACCATTGAAGGGTGTCGATCCGGAAGTGTGGGATAGTTTCCGTAGCCATTGCGAGCAGCAGTACAAAACCTTCGAGTTGATCTTTGGCGTCAGCGATGCAAACGACCCTGTGTGCGATGTAGTTCGCAGATTGCAGACCGAGTATTCCAGTATTCCAATCAAGCTGATCGTCTGCGACCGTGTGCTCGGAGCGAATATAAAAGTCAGCAATCTCGCACAGATGCTGCCGCATGCAACGCACGATGTTCTCCTGGTGAATGACAGTGACATTCGTGTGACGCCCAATTACCTTCGTGAGATTGGGGCGCCGCTCGCAGATCCTGGAGTCGGACTGGTAACTTGCCTTTACCGTGGTGCCGCGGCGAAGACGCTCGGCTCCTGCCTCGAATCTCTCAGCATCGCGACCGATTTTGTTCCCGGGGTATTGAGCGCGAGGTTGCTGGAGGGAGGATTGCACTTTGGGCTTGGTTCGACGCTGCTTTTTCGCCGCGACGATCTTACTGCGATCGGAGGGTTTGAATCTTTTATCGATTACCTCGCCGACGATTACGAACTCGGCCGGCGAATTGCCGCCATTGGGAAGCGAGTCGAACTCAGCGAGGTGGTGGTGGATACATTTCTGCCAGCCTATTCGTTCGGCGAGTTCATTAATCACCAATTGCGTTGGTGGCGAACGATTCGTGATGCACGGCGCTGGGGATACATGGGGCTGATGTTCACCTTCGGCCTGCCTTGGGCGATTGCAACCGTTCTGATCGCTGACGGAGCAGCGTGGGCATGGGAACTCTTTGCCACGACTCTGGCGGCACGTTTGATAATCGGCATGGGAACAGCTATCGGTGTGCTTCATGAGGGCGGCACCATGAGGACGTTCATTCTTCTCCCATTGCGCGACCTGATTACCCCTGTGTTGTGGGCCGCAGGTTTAGTCAGCAATCGCATTCACTGGCGTGGAGAGGAGTTTACCTTGAGAGATGGACGGCTGGAGAGAGCGTGAGGGGATCTACGGTGACGGTGGAGCGAGGGCATTCAGTGGCTCATTCGTGAAAATGATCTTACCGCCCTCGCGCGCCACGACATAACGCGGCATTCCGTCCAACTCTTTCGGATCCTCATCTTCCGCCCAGAAAAACACGCGCTGCGGACCTTGCCACAGATCCATGAACGAATTCTCTGTCTCCCACACGCGCGGGGCGTCAGGGAACTGCGATCCATACCACATATTGCCCGCGGGCGAGCGCAGGCTGCGCAGCGGAAACCCGCCATAGAAATTCAGCGCCGATGCGTTCTCATACAGTCCCGCCACCACAATCTGGTCTCCTGGCTGATAGTACCTCTTGATGGCAAGCGCTAGGTCTTTCGAAGACAGAATCGGCGAGAAGATGACAAATGCCGCGTGCACAGCGGCGAGCACGACGACCATCATGGCCGTGAGAGATGCATTCCCCCAGTCCGCGCGCTCTCGGCGACGGAAAAAGAAATTGGCGAACGATCCCACCAGAAAGGCCAGCGAAAACCAGAACAGCGGCCTCCGGAAAGCTCCCATCGCTTCGGGTGTCAAATCAAGAAAATGCCCGAAGGAAAGGGCATAATCCTGCGGATGCTTTTTCAGCAGGTCGGCGAGATCGGTTCCAGGCATGGGAGGCTTCGAATAGAGAAGCAACGTGAAACCGACGGCAGCGATGGCGAGCCCGATAAAGAATAAAGTGAAAGATGAAATTCGTCCGGCCCTCCGCTGGCGACTTTTGACCGGCGATTCGTTTTCGCGGACCAGCCATCCTCCGACCAGGAGAGCCATGCCCGGGATGGCGGGAATGGTGTAGTACTCCTGGCGCGTAGAAAAGCTGAAGAAGCCGACGATGACTAGGCCCCACAGGAGAGAAAGCAGATAAGTTTTTTGCCCGCGCGAGAGTTGGGAGCGAAATTCGCGCCAGCGGCGCGGGACATCCAGCAGCGATTGCGGGAGAAACACGGTCCACGGAATCAACCACAGAACGAGCAGCGCCCAAAAGAGGAGCAGCGGGACCTTGTCGTAATCGTGGGGCACGCGGGTTCCGAGGAAACGGCGGACGTGTTCATTCACGAAGTAAAACCAGAGAAAGCCCCGGACATTTCCTTGCGGAGGATTGCCAAGAGCTGCCAGGATGTGCCAGGGAGCAGCGATTATCAGGAAAACGATCGAACTTGAAAACAGGCGGAGGCGTAAAACATGCCCGAGATTACCGGTGAGCAACAGATAGAGACCGATGGCGCCGATGGGGAAGACGAGACCGATGAGGCCCTTGGTGAGCACATTGAGCGCACACACCGCGGCCAAGCCCCAACAGACGCGGCAAGTGGGTTTCGGCTGCTCGAGAGAAATGAGGAAGAACCAGAACGTGAGCGTGAGCCAGAGGCCGACCAGAACGTCGGGAATGAGAAAGCGCGTAAATAGATAAGGCCCGAGTGCTGTCGCCAGCACCAAGCCGGAATTAAACCCGCCTTCGCCGCCGAATGCCCAGCGCCCGAATCCGTAGGTAGCGAGAATCATGGCAAGCACACCAAGCACAAGGGGCAGTCGGGTACTCCACTCGCTGACGCCGAACAGGGAGTAGCTGGTGGCAACGCTCCAGTACATCAGCGGAGCCTTCTCCAAATAGCGCACGCCATTGACGTAAAGCGTGACCCAGTCATGGCGCTGAAGCATTTCTTTGGCAGCTTCGGCATGCACAGTATCGGCGTCATCGAGCAGCGCGGGACGCGAAAGGCCGACCACATAGATCACAAACCACAAAGCGACGAGCAAGAGAGTGGAAATTCGCCAGTCAGAAAAGAGAAGTGAGCGGCACTGTTTTGTCTGGCCCGCTGGCGTTCGAGCAGTGGGTGATTGTCCGGTGGGAGCCCCGCCGTTCGTACTCGGGTTTGTAGGGGGTTCGAGGGGTGAGGTAATGGGCTGAGTCATCAAGAAGTGACCCTTTATTATACGGGAGTAGTGAGAGGTCTCGGGTAGGCTGGAACAGTCGTTTAGTCGGCGGCGGCGACGCGGGAACCGGAGCGCGTCCCGGCAACTTCGCGGTAAATTTCGAGAATGCGAGAGACGGACGTGGTCCAGGAAAAACGCTGGGACTGTGCGTAGCCGCGCTGCTTCATTCCTTCGCGAGCATCGCAGTCAAGCAATGCTTGCTGCAAACCGCGCCGGATTTCAAACACATTTTCCGGATTTACCATTAGTGCAGCATTACCCACGACTTCGGGCAGGCTCGACGTATTCGAAGTAACCACGGGCGTGCCATGAGCCATGGCCTCGAGTGGTGGCAGGCCGAACCCCTCATAGAGAGAGGGGAACACGAACACTTTTGCGACATCGTAAAAAATCCGCAGGACTTCGATCGGCACGAACCCGAGGAAGCGCACGTCGTGCTGCACACCGCTGCGCACGACGGTTCGCCGCAGCCGGGGATGCCCAACAACGTCGTCGCCAATGATGATCAATTTCAAATCGGTGAACTGATCTTCTTTGGCGAGTTCGTTCTTGAGCGCCGAAAATGCCTCGATAATGCGGACAACGTTTTTGTGGGGACGGATGGCGCCAGCATAAAGGATGAACGGATAATTCACCTGATACCGCTGTGCGATCATGTCGCGGTCGCTTTCGGTGGCATGGCCGTGAAGAAATCGCTCATCAATGGCGTTGTAGACGACCTCGATGCGGTCGTCGGGGATGGCGAGCAGCTTGTGAATCTCGCTCTTGGTAAACTGCGAGACCGCGAGAACCCGGGCGGCACCGCGGAGCACACGGCGCGTCAGAAAAAAGTGCATGCTACGCCGCAATGGGGAAGCGTCGTGAGATCCGTACATATGTTCGAGCAAGTCGTGCACCGTGATCACGTAGGGACATTTCAGCCCACGCGGAATCCAATAGAGATGGGGGATGTGGGTGACGTCGCAGTCGAGGCGTCGGATGATGGCGCGGAAATCGACATTGCCCTTGACGGTGTCATCGGCGGCCGTGAGTTCGATAGCGTGAAAGTTTGCGGGGAGCGAGCCGCATTCGGCTACCTTCGCGAGCGATCCGATCAAGAAATACTTGTTCTCGCGATCAAGGCGCGCCAGTGTCCTCACCACGTTGCGGATGTAGGTGCCCACGCCGAACTCCGTCATGCGACGGATGTCAATGGCTACTTTCACGTTTGGAATTTAACCACAGGGGCCGACAGTGGTTACAGAGGAATTAGCGGAGACTGCCGAAGCCGCTGTGGCTGCATATCATTGCTCATATTTCTGACCGACTTGCCAGAATATTGGACTAAGCCTTGACCTCTGCCTGCGCACGAGCCCTTCGTTCTGAGTAGAGGGGAAACTCTTCCGCCAGTTCGAAAACCTGCTTTCGGATCACGCGCAGTCTCTCGGCGTCGTTTCGATGTATCAGAGCTTCGGCGATCCAGCGCCCAATCTGGCGCATTTCTTCTTCCTTCATTCCACGAGTGGTCACGGCGGGCGTTCCAATACGAATGCCACTGGGCTTCATCGGGGGATTCGTATCGAATGGAATCGCATTCTTGTTCACGGTAATAGCCGCATCGCCTAGCGCCTTTTCTGCCTCACTGCCCAGCATCCCCTTCGAGAAGACGTCGACGAGCATCAGGTGTGTATCCGTGCCGCCGGAGATGATACGGAAGCCTTCGGCTGCCAGCGTCTCGGCCAAGACTTTGGCATTGGTCACAATCTGCCGCGCATACTCTTTGAAGCTTGGCTGCGACGCTTCCAGAAAGCAGACGGCTTTCGCGGCAATAATGTGCACCAACGGACCACCCTGCATGCCGGGAAAAACAGTCTTGTCGATCGGCGCGGCAAATTCCTGCTTGCTCAGGATCATTCCTGAGCGCGGCCCGCGCAGTGTCTTGTGCGTAGTCGAAGTCACAATGTGCGCATGCGGCACCGGCGATGGATGCGCAGCGCCCGCGACAAGTCCCGAGAAATGTGCCATATCGACGAGGTAGAGTGCGCCGACTTTATCCGCAATCTGCCGCATGCGTGCGAAATCGATAATTCGCGGATACGCGCTGCCGCCGCCGATAATTAATTTTGGACGCTCTCGTTCGGCGATCCTTTCCAATTCGTCGTAGTCAATTGTCTCGGTTTCCTTGGTCACACCATAGGGGATCACCTTGTACGTCTTCCCGGAAAAATTGAGATGATGGCCGTGCGTGAGATGTCCGCCATGCGCCAGGTTCAGTCCCAGAATCGTATCGCCCGGTTGCAGCACTGCCGAATACGCAGCCTGATTGGCCTGTGATCCGGAATGTGGTTGGACATTGGCATGTTCGGCGTTAAACAGTTTTTTTGCTCTCTCACGCGCCAGTTCCTCGACGACGTCAGTGAATTCGCAGCCACCGTAATAACGCTTACCGGGATAGCCCTCGGCGTACTTGTTGGTGAAGACAGATCCAGCCGCCTCAAGGACTGCTTCGCTGACGAAGTTTTCCGAGGCAATCAGTTCGAGACCTTCGTGCTGGCGGCGAACCTCATTATCAATAGCAGTTGCAATCTCCGCATCAACTTCATAAAGTGGGCGTGACATAGAGGAATTTTTCATCGAAATTTACCCGCAACGATTGTAACCCGCCGAGAAGGGATCGGGCTTGCGTGCATTGCAGCGAAATCGCCGTTTCGTTGAGGGTATGTGACAAATGCACGAAGCGTTACTGAATCTCAAGTGATGAAAATGTCGAGCCCGATCTTAACTTCAAAGAAGGAAATGCAGGCCGGGCTTTGCGGCAGCTGTAGTCATGCGCGCCGCATGCAATCGGATCGCGGATCTGTATTCATCCGATGTGAACTGTCATTTGCGGATTCGCGCTTTGTGAAGTATCCGCGCCTGCCCGTTCTCTCATGCACTGGTTACGAAGGCAAGAATTCCTTGTCGACTGATGAGCAGCTTTAGCCAGAAGAAAAGAGTCCCACGATCAATCTTTGCGTGGTTCTCCAGTTACAATAACCATTACGCCATTGCAAGACGGCGAATCGAACAACGGGCGAAAAACCCGGTAACTGAGGAGATTACGTGTCTCAAAATCATTATTCGACTAAACCGAAGCGACGTCAGAGAAATAAGAAAAGGAAAGATTCTTCGGCAACGACGATGGCCAAGGTTCGTCAACTTGAAGCGGCCGCAAAGAAATAAGTTAACATTGCCATCTGCACCGAGTTCCGGTTCGGGTTGCGCCTGCAATTCCTGGGATCGATGTACGGCAGGTTTCTATTGCAAAGGCGGCGGTGTCATGCCAACGAATGTTGTACCTAGGAACTTGCCCTTCGCATCGAAGTTCCAATTAAAGAATGCTAACCCTGCGCTGGCGCAAGCGTGGCATCCGTTGCGGAGCGGATAATCCGCGATGAACTGGATGCCGCCATTTGGGCCGGTTTGCGAATTGGGCCAGGTTTTTCCATCTCGATCTCCCGGCCAGAGATTGACATTGGGAAATTGTCCTTTGAGATCGTTAAATTGTGCGCTCTGCTTCATGTTCTTTTCATCGAGCAGCTTGAGATTTTCAACATCGATGATGCGCGGCTCTCCGTTGACGAGTAGAAGGCCGTAGTTGGTGTTTGCACGCAATGGATAATTGACCCACGCGATGTCAACAGGTCCAACTGGTTGAAATCCACCCATCATTCCGACATCGCCGTGATTGAATTTGTAGAGTTCGCGCGTAAACGCGACGGCGGCTGCGGGCGCTCCGGTCTTTTCCATCTGATCGATGAAGCAAGAGCTGTAATTAGACCCGCGAATCTTGTCGCAGGCGGAATGTGCGTCCTTGAGAAATTGGGGAGTGACCTGCCAGATCGAGGCGCCGCTGATTTTAGACGGCTGGGCATCGAAAGCGCGAATCGTCGTCGGCAAGACCGCAGCGATCAACGCAATTGGCACAAGCGCAAGAGAGAATCGGCGGTTCCAGTATCTGACGAACGTCTTTTTCTCAATCATGGAGGGCCATTTTACAACGATAGTGAAATGGCGGAAGACGCCCGCTTCCGGTACCGCGCGGGTTGTCGGGCCGAACATTAGCGAAGGCTCGCCGGATTGGAAACAGAGTTATGTCCAGCAGCTGACGGATCCCGCTTGACAAACCGCTTGGTCGGTCGGTAAAATCTCTTGCAAGTTTGCTCCTCGTGAGCAGGCTGGAATTTCATGCAGAGTGGCTGAGGGACGAGCCCTAGGACGCCACGGCAACCGGATCAGGATCATATATCCCGACTGTCAGGTGCCAACTCTCGCCCGGTAACGGGGACCATGAGATTCGGGTACGCGAAACTTTTATTCGCACCTCCCGAGCCTCTTTTCCTATCCGGAAAAGGGGTTTTGTAGTAAATGGGGAAATTTTCCCCGGCTCGTCCCGCAGTCGCAGAAAGAAGAAGTCCCATGAGGACGAGCTACGAGCTGCGTTGCCGCGAATGCGGCAAAACCTTCGATAATGCCCCCCGCTCGATTTGCGAAGATTGCTTCTCGCCGCTGGAAGTTACCTACGACTACGACGACATCAAGACAAAAATTTCGCGTGAAACATTTGCGACGCGCGCTCCAAATATCTGGCGCTATCGCGAATTGCTGCCGTTGCCCGCGGGGTACGAGCCCTCCCTCCCTGTCGGATTCACTCCGCTATTAGGTGCACCGCGGCTTGGCGAGACCATCGGTTCTCGTAGGCTGTTTGTTAAGAACGATGCCGTCTGTCTTCCGACTTTGAGCTTCAAGGATCGCGTGGTGGCAGTGGCACTGGCAAATGCCCGCAGCTTCGGGTTCGATACCGTCGCCTGCTCTTCCACTGGCAATCTGGCCAATTCAGTCGCCGCCCAGGCAGCGCGTGAAGGCTTCAAAGCCTGGATCTTCATTCCATCCGATCTCGAGCCCGCCAAGATTCTCGGCACGCACGTGTTTGGAGCGGAAGTGGTCAGCATCAATGGCAGTTACGATCACGTTAACCGTTTATGTTCACAGATCGCCGACGAACATCGCTGGGGATTCGTCAACGTCAATCTGCGGCCCTATTATTCCGAAGGCTCGAAGACGGTCGGATACGAAATCGCTGAGCAACTCGGATGGCATCTACCCGATAACGTCGTGGTCCCCATGGCGGGAGGCTCGCTGATTACCAAAATCAAGAAAGCCTTTGATGAGCTAATCCTTCTCGGTCTGGTTGAGCCCAAGTCAGTGCGCTTTTTTGGAGCGCAAGCCTCCGGATGCTCGCCGATTTCGACGGCGGTCAAACAGTACAGTAGTGAGATTGAACCACAGCGCCCGAAGACGATTGCGCGCTCGCTTGCCATCGGCAACCCGGCAGATGGGCTTTATGCAATCAAAACTATCACTCAAAGTGGTGGGTGGTCCGAAGATGTTTCCGATTACGAAGTCGTGGATGCGATCCAGTTGCTCGCCGCGACGGAAGGAATCTTTACCGAGACCGCTGGTGGAGTCACAGTTGGTACCGCGCGCAAGTTGATCCAGCAGGATCGCATTCTGCCGGATGAGACGACGGTTCTTTGCATCACGGGTAACGGTCTGAAGACCACCGATGTGCTGGCGGACAAGTTTCGGGCAGACCGGCCGATCTCGGCGAAGCTGAGCGAGTTTGAAACGTACCTGGCGTCCAAGCTGTCGAAGGTGCCAGTGGCTCCGGCGACACCGGCCGCATCAACGGCAGTGGCGTAACCGACAACGGTCGATAGTCCTCGGTGTTTGGTTATCGGTGATCAGTTGTCAGGAGTCAGACCTCTGGGCCGCAATCGGACCGCTGGATCGACCACGGCTGTGCTCGGGTAACAAAGGACTAACGACGATTTCAGTTTCTTATTCTGCATTTATCCTGGAGGTGTCTTCATGAGTATCACAGTTGAAATCCCAACCCCGCTGCGCCGGTTGACGGCTGGTACGCAGAACGTCACCTGCAACGCCGCCAACCTTGCAGAGCTGTTTGAGGATCTCGATCAGAAGTTTCCTAACTTGCGTCCTCATTTACACGATGAAACCGGTGAGGCTCGTCGTTTCCTGAATATCTATGTCAACGAAGAAGACATACGCTTTCTCGGGGGCCCTGGGTATGCGTTTCAGGAAGGCGACGAAGTGCTGCTGGTGCCGTCAATCGCGGGCGGCTGCTGACGCGCTCGCGGCTTGCATCCCGAAAAAACAGAAATTTGCGGAGAACTCCATTTGTTTGGTTGATGGCGACTTGCCAGCGGGAGTCAGACCGCGGCGTGGTTTCTTAGCCGGGCCGCGGAAGAGAGTTCGCGAATATCCTGAATCGAAGATGTGACGATCGGCGTGCGATAGCGAGGGTGGGAGAACTCCATGCGCATGCCGCGACCAACATAACTCCTCTTGAGCATGCTGCCGCCCCAAGTGGAACCAGTAATGGCGACCGCAGTCGGTTCAGGGCAAAACTCGGGGTGCCCGGAAATCAGAGCAGAACCGTTTTCAAGTAGTACTGCCGTGTAACAATGATGCTGAGTCTGGATCTGCAGCACCGTGGCCGGCGGAAGATCCTGCAGGTAGACCCCTCCTTCTATCTCCGACTGCACAATCTGACGGTTGACCTCATCGCTGAGGTTTGGGTGGGGAACGAAGAAGGAAGTGTGGCCCACAATCGCCTGCCTGTTCCACACAGTATAACCTTGAAACCCCGAAAACCTGCGATTACCGGAGTTTCCGACCATTGGTGCGGCCAGGAAGCCCATCCATCAAACGGCGCGTTTTGCCCCTAAGCCCTTAGTGCAGAATAAGCTCCAACTCCCCCTCCGATTCAGTTTCTTCCGTGCTCGAGGGCAAGATTTCGGGCTGGACAGGGGGGCGGAAGGATTCTTCGATGCCGACTTTTGGTGAGTGGTAACGCAGCAACAAAAGAAGCGGCAGCAGGCAAGCAAACATGACGGCCATAATCCAGAATGCTTCGACAAACGCGAGCATGTTGGCGTGCTGCTGCACAAGACCATACACGGCTGCGAGCGCTTTTCGATGTGCACTGTAACTGTCTAGCCCATGAGCCTGAAACCAGAGTTGCATGCCAGTGATCATGCGCCGCGTTTTCAAATCACCCGCCGTTATGTGCGACACAAGAGTCGATTGATGAAATTGCGTGCGGCGCATGAGGAATGTCGTCATTAATGCGATCCCGAAGCTGCCGCCGATATTGCGCATGAGGTTGAAAATACTGGTGGCGTTGCCCATCTTCTCCTTGGAGATGCTCGCCATGGTCAGCGCCGTTAAAGGAATGAAAAGTAAAGCGAGGGCGACTCCCTGCAAGACCTGTGGCCAAAATATGTCCCAGTAGCCTGCGTCTAAGTTCAAGCGCGACAACTTCCACATCGTGAATGTTCCCAATCCAATGCCGACAACCATCAGACGGCGAGGATCACTTTTGCTGGTGAGGTAGCCGGAAATCGGCATAGTAGCCAGCGAGCCGAGTCCGCGCGGCGAAAGCGCCAGGCCGGCATTGTAAGCGGGATAGCCAAGTAAAGTCTGCAAATAGATCGGAAGCAGTACCAGGCTGGCGTAGAGCACAAAGCCGAGTTGCCCGATAACAAACACGCCAGCTGAGAATGAACGATTCTTGAGCGCGCGCAAATCGACAACCGGCTCTTTGGTCATCACTTCGCGAATCACCAGTGAAACTAGGCCAACAACGCATAAAGTAGCGAAAAATCGGATGTAGTTCGAGGAGAACCAGTCTTTTTTTTGCCCGGTATCGAGCACGATTTGCAACGTGCCGAGGCCAAGTGCTAGAAGTCCGATTCCCCAAACGTCAATTCGCCCGGCTGATCTGCGAATGTAGTGCGGATCGAAGACGAACTGCCGGATCATCAGGATGGAAAAGACTCCGACCGGAAGATTCAGATAAAAGATCCAGCGCCACGTGTAGTTGTCTGTGATCCATCCGCCCAGGGTTGGACCAAGAATCGGAGCAAACAGGATACCGACACCATATGCTGCCATCGCATGGCCGTGTTTTTCGCGTGGGAATGTTTCCAGGAGGATGGCCTGGGCGAGAGGCTGCAGTCCTCCGCCAGTCAGGCCCTGTAGAACTCGAAAGAAGATCAGCCCGGAAAGGCTGCTGGCCAAGCCGCAGAACAGCGATGTCAAAGTGAACCCGGCAACGCAAATGAGAAGCAAGTTCTTTCGGCCGAGGTAGCGCGCCAGCCACCCTGACATCGGAAGAATAATGGCGTTGGCAACGAGATAAGAGGTGACGACCCAAGTGCCTTCATCGACGCTGGCGGCGAGGCTGCCGCTGATATGCGGGATGGCAACGTTGACGACGGTTGTGTCGAGGATTTCCATGAACGTCGCCAACATGACGGAGATGGTGACGATCCACGGATTCACAGACCGAGATGGTGGATGGTCCATGAAGCGCGGGCCTAAAGGCTGCCCGTAGGTGCAGTGTAGAAGTGGATCGACCCGTCGACAGTGATGCTGGTCACTCGGTCTTCGGTCGTGTTAAGTCCGTCGTATGCCGAATGTTTTCGCCAGCGGATTGACAAAAGCAGGTGGATCGACTAGCCTTTAACTAACTGGTTAATTAATAGCGATGAAAGCCTACAGACACCTCCAACGGCGGGCGGAGAAATTACTCGACAACAACCTCCGCGGTGAGAAACGGCGCATACAGCGCGTCGCGCGCGCAAAGGAGCGCGATCTCCGCCGCAGGCCAAAGCGTCCGCGTTTCGGCACGCGCGGCCAGCCCGAGGAGAGCCGGGCTGCGATTTTAGAGGCCGCAGTCGCGGAGTTTGCCGAATATGGAATTGACGGCGCCCGTACCGACCGTATCGCCCGAGAAGCAGGAGTCAACAAGGCGCTCCTGTATTACTACTTCAAAGATAAAGACGCGCTCTACGAAGCAGTGTTAGACCAGGTGTTCGGCGGTATGCGTGAGGAAGTCGTGCCAGTGCTGGAAAGCGATCTTCCGCCGAAGCAGAAACTGTTGGAATACGTGGCTCGTTACTTTGATTACATAGCGGCAAATCCGGAGTTTCCCCGGGTGGTGCAATCAGAGATGATGCGAGTGGGTATTCACGGAAGTCCTCGAATGCTACGCATCGCCCGTGAATACTTCGCTCCGATCTACAGCAGGCTCTCCCAAACTTTGCGCGAGGGCGCCGAAAAGCGGGAGCTACGGCCGTTGAACCCGATGGATTTCGTCCCCTCCATGGTTGGAGTCGTCATCTTTTACTTCACCACAGCAACAACCATGAAGGCGTTGTTAAAAGTCGATCCGTTGGCAAAGGATCGGATCGCAGAGCGGAGAAAATTTGTGCTTGATTTCATTTCGGAGGCGGTTCGTTTGTAGTTCGCTGGGCAATGGGGAAAGGCAATGAATGCACGAAACAAAGTCTTAATACTACTGGCAATTATTTTTGCGATCTCAACGGCGTATTACTTCTATTCCACGCAACGCGGAGACGACCTGGTTCTGATTGGGACCGTGGACGCAAATCAGATCGTGGTGAGTCCCCAGATCCAAGGACGAATTCTGAAGCTGCTGGTTGATGAAGGAACGCAGGTGAAGCAGGGTGATCTCATTGCCGAGCTCGATCCGTCGGAGCTGGAAGCAGAGGAACGAGCGGCCGCAGCCATGATTGCCAGCTATCGATCGCAGATGAACGCGAATGAGTTTACGCAGAGATCCACCAAAGGATCGACGTCGAGCGATGTCTCGAACGCGCAAGCGCAGTTGCAAATGGCGCGAGCGCAGTTGGCCCAAGCCGAGGCGACTCTGACGCGAACAGAAAGTGACAGCCGCAGAACGATAGGGTTGGCCAACGCGGGCGTGGCGTCCGAGCAAGAGAAGGTTCAGGCTGAAATGAACCTGAAGGCACAAGAGGCCAATGTTCAATCGCTGAGAGATCAAGTTTCGGCGGCGCAAGCCAGTCTCAATGCCGCTGTTGCGCGCACCAATCAGGCGGCAGCGGCGGCCAGCACAGTTGCCTCGACGCGGGCGCAAGTCGCGAACGCGATAGCCCAGTTGAAGCAGGCGGAAGTCCGTCTTGGCTACACGAAAATCTATGCTCCCGTTACCGGAACCGTACTGGTGCGCGCAGCCCGCGAAGGCGAAGTTGTAAATGAGGGACAAGCAATCGTGACTGTGGTCGATTTCACCGACACGTGGGTGCGGGCGGCAATCCCTGAAACAGATGCCGATCATATAGGGTATGGAGATGTCTTGCGGATTCGATTACCGGGAGGCACTGAAACACAGGGTAAGGTGTTTTACAAGGCGGCAGAAGCCGATTTTGCGACGCAACGCGATGTTGGAAGACGAAAACGAGATATTCGGACTCTGTTATTGAAAGTTCGGCTCGACAATCCAAAGGGAGCTTACGTGCCTGGCATGACAGCGGAAGTATTGGTATCGCCGAACCAACAAAAAGGAAGTTAGAACTTCGGTATCGCATTGTTTCGCATTGAGAGATACGACGCAGAGCGCAATCGTTTCCGGTAGGCCATGAACAAAGACACAACCCAATTTGGTGCTGGCATGAGCAATGGCGACGCAGCGACCTCGTCGATTCGAAATGGAGTGTTGGTTTCGTCAGCCGAAATGAGCTTGCGCGGCACAATTGCCGCCGGCGCTCCGAATGCCATTGAAGTCGAACACATTGTCAAGAAATACGGCGATTTCACCGCGGTTGACGATATTTCGTTCGCGGTGAAAGAAGGCGAAATTTTCGGGCTGTTGGGGCCGAATGGCGCGGGTAAATCTACATTGATACGCATGATGACGACGCTGATTCCGATCACATCGGGTGCGGCGCGAATTGCAGGACACGATGTAACCAAGGAGCCCGACTCGGCTCGCCGCACAATCGGGGTGATTCCACAAGCGCTTACCAGTGATCTTGACTTAACGGTTGAAGAGAACATGGCGATCTATGCCAAGCTTTATGATGTTCCGGCAAAGCGGCGAAAAGAGTCCATCGACGAACTGTTGGAGACCGTCGATTTAACGAAATGGCGAAATGCTCAGACCAAAACACTTTCGGGAGGAATGCGCCGAAGGCTCGAAATTGCGCGGGGGCTCGTGCACAGCCCGAGGATTTTCTTTCTCGACGAGCCCACCACAGGCCTTGATCCGGTTTCACGCGTCGCCGTGTGGGAGATGTTAACCACCATCAAGTCGAAACGTAAGCTGACAGTGCTGATCACGACCCACTACATGGACGAAGCCGACCGGCTTTGTAATCGGATTGCGATTGTCGATCACGGCAAACTTGTAGCGCTCGATACGCCGGAAGCGTTGAAGGCAACGGTCCCCGGATCGACGGTTATTGAGGTTCAATTCGAGAATGCCCCTCCCGACTGGGAGGAACGGCTGCGCAACTTGCCTGGCGTGACCTCTGTGCAAAACGAAAGCGCCGGGATGTTCCGTGTGCTGACAACAAATGGGTCGGGGACTACCACCGATCTGGTCGAGATCGCCGTGGTCTCAAAGGTGATGCTCAAGACTCTGACCGTGCAGAACACAACCTTGGACGACGTCTTCGTTTATTACACAGGGCGGCAGTTGCGTGATGAACTGGTGAAAGCGCATGCCTTCGTGATGCCTCCTCGACCTGGGATGAATCCATGAAACGGACGATGGCAATTATCGAGCGGGAGATGAGGAAGTTCTTTCGTTCACCAGCACTCATGATGGTTTCCATGATTTTCCCCCTGGTGCAACTGATTGTGCTGGGGAACGCATTCGGCGGAAAGATACGCGACGCGAAAATGGGAATTGTCGACGAAGACCATGGGACGCAGGCAATCCGGATTAAAGAGGCTTTCGATTCGGTGCGAGCCACGGCGCGAACTTTCGTGCCCGTGCCCTACGATAACGAAGTAAAAGCACGCGAAGATGTGCGAAACGGAAAGATCCAGGGCGCTGTCATCATTCCTGCTCAGTACTCGAAGATGGTCTACGAGAAGAATCACCCTCGGATCGCATTGATCGTCGATAACAGCGACAACTTCATGAGTTCGTCGCTGGAGTCGACCATGACAGATCTGACGGACGCGTTGAACCAGCCCGATATCTCGCCGCGCTTGCTGCAGCAAACCGCCTTGGAGGTTGTGGAACTCTACCCCTACATTGAGTACATGAAATATCTGCTTCCGGGTTCGATCGCTCTCGCCATGTTCGTTTCGGCGATGATCGGCGGTGGGATGCTGTACATCGATGACAAAGCGCGTGGGGTCCACGAGGGTTATCTTGTAACTCCGATCACGAAGGCCGAATTGGTATTCGGATTGAATGGCGCTGGCGCGATCAAAGGAATCCTGACAGGGGTAGTGATTACGATGATCGGATCGCTTCTGGCAGGCGTGGGCACGATTTTCCATCCCGCGACGATCATTGGATTGATGGCCATGGTCGTCGCGACGGCATCCGCTTTTAACTGCATGATGTTTCTGATGATGGTGCGGGTGGAGGATCCCCTGGTGCCGCGTGCAACCTTCGGAATTCTAAACACCCTGCTGTTTTTCCCGAGTGGATCGATTTACCCGGTTCAGGCTTTTCCATTGTGGCTGCGCGCCATTGCGTTTGTTGACCCATTCACATACGCCGTACATGGCTTCAAATGTCTGCTACTCAAGGAGACAGGACTGGGCCCTATTATGCCGGATCTCATATTTCTTGGGTGCTTCGCGCTGGGCACGATGACTCTGGCATTGCCATTATTCAAGCGGACGCTGTGATTCGATTGGTTATGTGATGTACCAGAACTCCATGCGAAGCATGCTTTGACCTTCCGCCATTTTCGCATCAGACATTTTCGTAGCCACCCCCAAATTGCGAAGCAAATAATGTCGCTGGAGTTTGCGATTGCACGGCGGGCGGCTCCAGGAAAAAGACAAGGTTAGTTAGCAGAGGCCGCCGTGTGAGTCGAAGCCAGACGAACCTGCCAATCCGGTTCAAGCGGACTTCATCGGGGCTAACGCGAGCGATGTAGCTAGACGTGATGCGCACTGTTTCGCTGAGATCCCGGGTAAAGAATTCGACATCGTTCGGACGAGGTAATTGCCGGAGTTGCTCAAGTTGGCGCGCGATTCTTTTCGGTGATGCAACACAAGGTTGCGTGCGGCAATCGAGAATCTTCTCTACGGCGTAAAGCGCCGCATGATCGACGCGGGCACCAAACGCAACATATAGCGTTTTAGTCGACTCTGCGTAATTGAAGGGGATCATGCGAAATGCTTCGAGAATTGCCAGGGGGATCGAAGCGCGGGAATTATCCGCGCAGAGGTCAAAGGATGAGGCAACTGGGCAGCCCCATTGCAGTGCCAGCGCGGCCGTTACTTCCCGCTCCGACGCAAACCCGAGTTTTTCAATCCAATCACCAATGCTGCCGTAACGGGCGCGGCGTTGCGCCTCCAGGGCAGCACGAACCTCCAGATGGGTGAGCTTGCCCCGGGCCACCATCAGTAAGCCCAGCGGGATCCGATTCGCAGGTGGAACTGATGGGAGAACAGTGTGAAGCCGCGAAATTTGCTGCATGAGCGCGATTTCTAAACAACGCGAGCTGCAATAGTAGTGCCCGTGAAGGAAAGCGCCCATGCGCGGACGAAATATGCGTTGCCACAGCGACTTGGGACCTGCGCAAGAGACGAGAGCGCAATTTGGGCGCCCATTTTGGTGGGACCGAGAGAACCACTCCGCGGAGCGGGCAATTGGTTTCAGAACCTCAATCATGCGTCTCTCTTCTTTTCTCAAAGGTGTGGCTTCGTGCAATCACGACCTACCCATGAGTCGACGGACGTCGATCAACAACGTTGGTAATGCGGAGCCCATACTTTCCGTCGATGACAACCACGTCGCCCCGTGCAATGATGCGACCATCCAACAAGAGGTCAACGGGCGAGTTCAGTTTGTTATCGAGCTCGACTACAAGTCCGGAGCTCAAGGCAAGAACGTCACGCAGCAACATACTCTTAATTCCAAAGCGCAACTTCACTCCGAGTTCGACTCCGAGAAGACGATCGTAGTCACCTCCGCGGGGGTCATTGCTAGACACTGGATCGACGCCCAGCCCGTTCTCCAGAGATGGAGTCGGGGCCGTCATCGGCAGTGCCGGCGTAGGCGCCGAAGCCGACGTCGCGGCCGATTTGCCAGCGCCTTGTGCGCGTGATTCGAGTGCCGATACCAGTGCAGGGCTGAGCCGGATCTCGAGTGCAATTTCAACCCCTGCCTCATCCCGTGTGCGAAGGGTCGCAACCTGATCGCAGTTTCGTGACCAGGGTGCTTCACCGCCAGAGAGCTGAAACTGAACTTGCCCTCCGACAATCGTGGCAACGCTGGTTGCGGCTAGGCCAGCAATCTGCCGAAGTAGTTCCTCGAGTGCTTCTCTGTTTTCATCCGTGAGCCGCTCGTCAGTCTTGTCAGCCGAAGGATCTGGCTCGCCAAGGAATTTGCAGGCAAGACGCAGAGCGGAGGCGGTCGAGAGGCATACGGCCATCTCTCCCTGAACCGATCCCGACGTGACCACCGTATAGCGCAAGTCAGAATCATGAGCAGCGAACGGTGCGAAGATTGCTTCGAAAGTATTTGGCTGACCGGAGACTTGCGAAAGAACATCCTGCGTACACGTCTTCCATGTATCGAACCAGCTATGAAGTTCAGGCTTGGGACCGCCCGAGGAGGCATTTTCGGTCATGACGACTCCCTTTTTGTGTTTTCACCGGGAGATTTCATCGCTTCAATTGCTAGCACACGCGCGGCCCGGCAAGCATTTACCCGGACAGGAGTCGCGGAGCATAGTGACACCCCGCCGGTTTCGAGGGTGGCGGGAGTATTGGCGGCGCGCGGAAACGACAACGTATCACCGGCCGCAAGTTTCGAAAGGTCTTCAATCGCAACGACGAGATTCGGCAAGGACAGCTCAACCACGAATGGGCAGTCGAGCAGGCGCTTTCGTATCTGGTTCCGGGCTTCGACGGGACTACGAGGGCGTTGATAGCTGATATCGGCGGAGATCTTACGCAGAAGTGCGTTGGAGACGAGCGCGGGAACGGCGAGGTTCAGTGTACCGCGGGTGTCGCTCATCTTGATTTCAAAGCTAAGGCAAAGATTCTTTTCCTCGGGAGGCATGAGGCGGTGCGCCTGGGAGACGTTCTGACAAGATCCGAAATTGAACTCCAAATGAATTGCCTGCCAGCTCGCCTGCAGGTCGCGGCAAATCGTCCGCATAATCGCTTCGATTACCTGCTCTTCGATTTCGCTGAGTTCGCGAGCAAGTTCGCTCGATTTACCTTCTCCGCCGAGCAGGACGTCGATGAGAGGAAAAGCGATTTCGAGATCGAGTTGAAGAATCGCGATAGCGCCATAGGGCGCAAGATCACAGGACGCTAGATAGGTCTTCTGTGGAACCCGCTGCAGGAATTCTCGATAGGTGAGGTGCTCAGCCGAAACCAGGCTGCAATCAAAGGCCACGCGCAGCAATCCTCCAACCGACGTGGTTACGTTGCGCGCGAAGAGTTCGTGGAGTTGGTTGATAGCGCGAAGTTGTTCCGCCCCGATCTGTCCTGCCTGACGAATATCCCAGGGAGTGACCACCGGCCCGGTAAGAACATTGGTGGGGGCCCCGGAACGCGCCGCCCGGACCATCTCGTCGATTTCACGCTGGTTGAGAACCTTATCCATTTGTTGCTACCGAGGCATCCTATTGTCCGCCGGCACTTGCCCCCTTGACGCGTTCTTGATTGCCCGCATTGAGAAAACTCAGCCGTGCCCGAAGGCGAACCATGGCCAGCGAGTGAATCTGCGAAACGCGGGATTCACCGATGCCAAGCACTGCGCCGACTTCCTTCATTGTCAATTCTTCGAAGTAATAAAGTGACAACACGCGTTGTTCCTTTTCCGGCAGCTCCGAGATTGCGCGCGCAAGCAATTCCTTCATCTCCGAACGCAGGCATTGAAAGAACGGCGTGTCCTCCTGCTTCGCTGGTACCGACGCCGCCAGATCCTCTTCCCTCCCGTTTTGCGGCATTTCGATTCGCAGACTGCCAATTTCCAGGGCATTGAGTTCCGAGAGCAGACTCTGCAGCTCTTCGAGTGATATTCCCAACTCTCTCGCTAAATCGTTTTCGGTTGGCGTTCGTCCCAGGCGGATGGAGAGCTGGTTGTGCGCCTCCTCGACCTGGCGCCCCTTACGGCGAAGCTCGCGCGGACTCCAGTCCAGCTCGCGCAAGCTGTCGAGAATGGCTCCGCGAATTCGAAACTTGGCATAGGAACTGAACTGCACGTGTTTGGATTGATCGAACTTGCCGAGCGCATCGATCAGCCCAAGCACGCCCGCATGCACCAAATCCTCGAAAGGAACGTGGCGAGGCAGCCGTTCATGGATGCGGCGCGCGATATAGCGCACCTGCGGTAATTGATCGAGAAGGATCCGCTCCCGTTCGGCTTCGTTCGCGACGCCTTGATAGGCGTGGGCGGGATGTTTGGTCATGGGACTGGCCTCTTTCGTCGATGGTCTGGTCGGTTCGTTATTGTTCGTGCGCGATAGTTCGCAACACTTGGACTCTTGTCATCGCAGCTCATCTACCGCACCGTCCCCAGCGACTGAACCGGAATCATTGGGGGAATTTCCAGCGGTGAAAGCACCACCACCTTGGGTAAGAAGGGTTCGAGTAACCGCCGCAAGTGAAAACGGGCCGGGGTTGGGCAAAGCAGGATTGGTGCTGTCTGCGCCACCTGCTCTCCTGCCAACTGCTTCAGGCTGTCGAGCACGCGTTTCACGAACGAGGGCTGCAGCCCGGTCGAACTGGGAGGCGTGGCCTGCGGCGTATAGGCGCGGCTCAGCTCTTCTTCGATAGAATGATCAAGAGTCAGCACACGCAACCCGCCATCTTCAGACAGCAATGGCCGAACCAGCGCCCGGCCCAGCGCTTGTCTCGCGGCTTCGACTAGCAACACCGGGTGTTTCGTCGCGGCGCTGGCGTCGACCAGCGATTCCATGATGGTCGCTAGATCGCGAATGGACACCTGCTCGCGCAAAAGTTGTTGCAGGACCTTTTGTACTTCGCCGAGCGCGAGAACCTTCGGCACCAGTTCTTCCACGAGCTTGGGATGGCTGTCACCCAGACGATCGAGCAGGCGCTTGGTTTCGTGACGTGTCAAGAGTTCGTATGCATGCTGCCGGATGACTTCGGCCAGATGAGTCGAGAGAACCGAGGTCTGATCGACAACCGCGTACCCATTCGCCAACGCCTGCGATTCAAGAGTGCGCGGTACCCAGAGAGCGGCTACACCGAAGGCCGGTTCGCGGGTGGGCGTTCCGGGCAGCGGAGGTGGAGAAAGTTCCGAGCTGATGGCCAGGACCCGGTCTTCGGCCATCTCCCAGCGCGCAATTTCCACTCCCCGTAATGAAATGACATACTCGTGCGGCTTGAGACGAACATTGTCGGTGATGTGAATGGGCGGAACGATGAAGCCCAACTGCAAGGCCAGATTGCTGCGCAAAGCTTTAACCCGCGCGAGCAGCTGTCCGCCTTGTTGCGCATCGACCAGCGGTACCAGAGCGTAGCCAACTTCGAGTGACAGTTCGTCCAGTTTCAGTAAATCTTCGATGGAATCCGATTTCCCGGTCTTTTTATCTTTCTCGGCGAGAGCTGAACTGCCGGTGACCCCGACCTCTCTCGGGACATCTCCTGTCGCGGGAATGCGGGAAGCAAGAAACGCGACCAGGGTCCCTAACGTGAAAAAAGAAAACTTCGGCAATCCGGGGATGAGACCCAGCGCGAACATAACGCCGGCGGCGATCTGCAAAGGGCGTCTCCGCGATAGGAGTTGGCTGCCGAGGTCGATCGAAAGTGTTGCTCCGGATGAGGCGCGTGTGACCACCATGCCCCCCGCCATCGAGACCAGCAGCGACGGGATCATAGTGACCAGACCGTCGCCCACGGTGAGAACCGTGTAGGTCTTCAGCGCTTCGCGAAAAGGAATGTCGAGCTGGAAGACCCCAATGAGAAATCCGGCAAGGATGTTGATGCCGGTGATCAAGATTGTGGCGATGGAATCCCGCTGGTTGAAGCGCGCCGCACCATCCATCGCGCCATAGAACTCAGCTTCGCGCGCCACCTGCTCTCGGCGGGCGCGCGCCTGATTTTCATCGATCAGACCGGCGTTCAAATCGGCGTCGATCGCCATCTGTTTGCCGGGCAGAGCGTCGAGGGTAAATCGTGCCGTTACCTCCGCCGTTCGCACTGCGCCGTGGCTGACTACGATGTATTGAATCGCAATCAGAGCAAGGAAAAGGACGAAGCCGACAACGTAGTTGCCGCCGACCACGAATTGTCCAAAGGCCTCAATGACCCGGCCGGCAGCCGTCGAACCCTCGTTCCCGTGCAGCAGAATGCGGCGGCTCGAAGCCAGATTGAGCGAGAGACGGAACAGCGTGAGCAGAAGCAGCAGGCTGGGAAAAACGGAGAATTGTGCCGGTCGCAGAATCTGCAACGCGCTGAGCAGTACCAGGACGCTGGCAGCAATGCTGGTCGCAAGCAACAGATCAAGCACAAATGCCGGCAACGGCACCAGCATCACGAAGACAAGGCTTACGGCTGCGACAGGAACAATCCAATCACTCAACGGATTTCTGGGGGCGGGACTGGCAACGGAACTAGCCATCAGCTGGGCACCCCATATCGAATTGCGTTGGAAGTCGCCGAAGAAACAGCCGCCGTACGCGCGTTAGCAGCCTGAGCGCGAGCCTGGGCGCGGTAGATCGCAGCCAAAATTTCAGCAATCACTGCATAGAGCTTTGGCGGGACGCTCCGCCCGATTTCAACCGTGCGATACAGCAAATGCGCCAGGGGCTTGTTTTCGACAATGGGGATGTTGTGCCAGCGTGCGATTTCGCGAATCTCGGCAGCCAGCAGGTTGCGTCCCTTGGCAACGACCACCGGTGCGGGCATGAATGCGTTGTATTCCAGGGCAACCGCATAGGAGGTTGGGTTCGTAACCACCACTGCGGCGCGTTTGGCATCCTCGAGCATGCGGCGCCGCCGCACCTGCCGTTGCAGCCTTCGAATGCGCGACTTGATGAGCGGGTTTCCCTCGGTTTCTTTGTATTCGTCAACCAGTTCCTGCCGGCTCATCCTTAGCTCTCCTTCGAAATGGCGGCGTTCGAACAGGTAATCGAGAAACGCCCAGAGCAGAAGAAGAATCGCCGACTTCCAGCCCATCTCAAAAACGCGCGACGCGGTGAAACTGGTGAAGCCGCGCGCATTGCGCGCTGGCAGATTCACAAGCGCTTTCCAATCGCGCGATAAACAGACGTAGGCGACATAAACAACCGCCGTGCCTGGCAGTGCGCTCTTGAGAAATGACCGCAATGCGGTGATCGAAAACAGCTGGCGCGCCCGGGTCGCCGGGGAAATGCGCGAAAGTGCCGGCAGAAGTGAGGCTGGTGCGAACACCAGTCCCCCCTGGGCCACGGCTGAGGCCAGTGCGACCACCCAGCCAATGCCTAGCGCCAGTGCGGTGGCTGTAAACAAAGAAGAGTGTGACAGGAAGGGAGGTAATGTTTCGAAGCGCAGGTTTCCCAAGGCTGCGCCCTCGATGCAGTCGCGATAGAAGGCGCGCCAGTACCCAGGCAACTTCGAGAGCTGAGCAAACAACACGAGCGTCGCGGCCATGCCGCTTGCGGCGTTGATAAGGTCGCGGCTGCGCGCCACCTGCCCTTTTTCCCGGGCCTTTTGCCGCCGCCGCGGAGTCGCCTGCTCGGTTTGGTTTGCCTGAGCCATTCTCTCGTCGCCCTCAATGCGCGAGTTTCAAAACCCTTTCCGAGGCCTCGAGCGCCCGCTCGAAACGGACATCAAAGAATTGCGGCCAGAAGACGACGCTGCCAACCAGCAATCCGAGGCCGAGAAGGTTCTTTAGAGAAATGCCGAGAAACAGAACGGGAAACTGTGGCGATGCTTTCCCGAGGAAGCCGAGGGCCACATCGGCGAACAGGCTTGCAACCAGAACGGGCGCGGCAATCTGCACCCCCGCTATCCACATACCCGAAGCGAAGTGTAGAACGCCTGACGTACTGGGCCAGCCGAGCGTCAGTCGGCCGGGGGGCAGGTAATCGAAGCTGCGAGCCAGTCCCCGCACCAGCCAATGAGGCACGTTGAGCTGAATGAAGAGCACGAGCACAGTAAGCTGATAGAGTGTCGAGAGAACAGTCGAATCTGCCTGACTGTCTGGGTTCAGGACGCTTGCCAGCGAATAGCCCATCTGCACGCCGCAAACCTGTCCCGCGAGTTGGGCGGCGTCGAAGAAGAGCTGTAACATTAACCCCATCAGAGCCCCGATCCCGAGTTCCTGGACAAGCAGAAACACGACCGAAAATGGGGCCCCCGATAATTCCGGCGTGCGAACCAACGGCGTAAGCAACATAGCTAGGAAGATGCCCAGCCCGATTTTGAGCCGGGGAGCGACCGATGCGCTGCCCAGGAAAGGGGCCGACACGAGCACGCCGCTGATGCGCGCAAGCGCGAGCATCCAGGCGAGTAGCGCTCGATCGATCCGAAGGTCAGGAACGGCGGCGATCATGCCTTCAAATCACTTCCTCCGGACATTCCGGCAACCTTTCGAGGTAACCGCGATTGGTCATCGCAAGAGCCCATGAAAATCACTCCACATGCCCACGGTAAAAACAATCAGCTTGCGCAGCATCCAGGGCAGAAGAAAGAAAGATGCAGCGGCCACTGCCGCCAGGCGGGGAACGGTTGATATGGTCTGGTCCTGCAGCGAAGTGAGCACCTGAGCCACGTTGACCAGGAGACTGATCACGGTCGCAATTACAAGCAGCGGCGCGGCCAGAAAGAACGCGATTTCGAGCGTACCGCGAACCAGCATGACGGTTTGGGCTGTCTCCATAGTGTTCTCAGCTGAAACTCCGCATCAGGGCGCCGATGAGCAAGTTCCATCCATCGACAACCACAAATAAGAGAATCTTGAGCGGCGTCGAGATGACGACCGGAGGTAATTGCAGCATCCCAACTGAGGTTGTAATGGCCGCCGTAACCAGATCGATGACCAGAAAGGGAAGAAACAATGCCGCACCGATCTTGAATCCGGCTTGCAGCTCCGAGAGCAGATAAGCTGGCGCGACGATGCGCATGGAAAGATCCGCCGGGGACGCGGGACGCGGCACGCGGGCCAGCTCGACAAACAGCGCGAGGTCCTTTTCCCGCGTGTACTTCAGCATGAATTGACGCATGGGAACGGAGGCGCTTTCGAGCGCGGCCCAGGCATCGATACGTCCAGCTTGCAGCGGCACAAACGCGCCGCTGTAAATCGCGGTGCCCACTGGCTGCATGAGAAAAAACGTGAGAATCAGCGCAAGTCCGATGAGCGTTTGATTGGAGGGTGCCGTTTGTGTTCCCAGAGCCTGACGCAAGAAATGAAACACCACCAGCAAACGCACGAATGGTGTCATCGAGAGCACGATCGCAGGCAGCAATGTCAGCGCTGTCAGCAGAACGACGATGTTCCAGGGAACAGAACCTCCCGAAAAATTCAGGGGAAGACTGACCGGCGGCGGAGTGTGCGCCCGTGCTCCGAACGTAGAACCAGATGAGAATAGGAGTACGAGCGACAGCACAAACTTCGATCTGGGAAGCAATGAGGTCACCTCTTTTCGCTTTCCTCAGAATCGGAACGCCGTTCCGTGTGAGGGGCCGAGACGGTCCCGCTGTTATCGTTTTCCGGCAAACGCGCCAGCAGCGTGATGGAAGAAGCACAGCCGATCAGGAATCTTTCAGGCCCCACGTTAAGAATCGAGATACTGCGACGATCGCTCAGCGTGACAGTGTGTGAGACTTTCAACAGCTTGGAAGGTCCTCGAAGCTGCTGCCTCAGGGTACGCGCCGAAGTCTCAAGGCAATGGCGCAACACAACCGCCATTCGTGAGAAAAAGCCCGAAGCCGCACGGTTCGGCGTGAGCCGCGTCCGCACAAGCCGGGTGCGCGTGGGCTCGTCGTGCACAAAACTGGGCAACCCCGGCCTCTTCCGGCCGAAAATGAGTGATGAAGGTGTATGCTCCATTACGCAAGCTCCGTTAGACGCACTGCGATATGATTGTTGACGATCTCAAATTCACTCCACGCAATTAGTTGCCCGTTCACGCGTAGAGGTACATCCACCCCTACCGTCCACCCGGTGTTAATCAAGTGGCCGGGTGCGATTCTCAGCAAGTCGGCCACGGTAAAACTCGGCACTGGGATTTCGACCGAAATCAAAGACGGCAAAACCTCGACGCGCCTCCAGGACTCATCGCGGATGGCAGTCTCGTCTTTTAGCTGCACCGCGGCTGCCATCAGATCTGCACCAGAAATTCCGTGAAATACACGTTTTCGATGCCGAGGTCGGGTGCGCGTTCTTGCAGGGCATGCAGGAGCTGGTCCTTGACTCTCTGCTTCCCTTCGGAGCTGAGAAGTTGGTCCGGCTGCGCGCTTGAAAGCACACTAACGACCGTGTCGCGGAGCGGCGCGACCGGCACATTGTCTTTACGGGTCACAGGGCGGGACAACCCCAGCGTGATACCAACACGAAGATAGGCGCGCTGGTTGCCTCCCTCCAGGTTGACCACAAACGTGTCGAGGTTGAGAGTTGGTTCGGCCTCGGCGTGGTCCGCCCCACTGCTGGTGGGCCCGGTTCGAAACCATCGATAACTTGCGGCTGAGACAATAACGATTGCGAGAACCACGAACCGAAGCACGTTCCGCTTCCGCGCCCGTTTGCCGTCCGACGTGCCTCTCTGATCGATCCCGCCTGAAGCGTCGACAGCAGATTGACCAGCGGCTTCTGGCGGTGGGACTGCGCCATTCACTTGCCCTTCAGGCATGCAGTGCTGATTGCAAGACGGTTGCCGGGCAAGCTAGGGCGGAGTTAAACAAAAGGCCTATGGGAATGATCCGCTGATTTCAAGCAATTTGCAGGAATTCCAATCACAGGAAAGGAAACACTCCCGATTTTCTGAGAGCGTTCCCATTAGATCTTTCTTACGCCTGGCCGAGCCGTTCTGGTCAGGGGGAGCAGGTTTTCTCCACTATTCTCATCGGCCAAGACGCCTTACTGCTTGATGTTGATTGTGTCCTGCGTCACCTGATCGAAGGTTGTCACCACCCGAGCGTTGGCCTCATAGCTGCGCTGGGCGACAATCAAATTTGCGAATTCCGTCGCGATGTCCACGTTTGAGTCCTCCACCGCCCCCCCAGACAAGGTTCCGAGCCCGCCCGTGCCGGGTGCCCCGGTGGTTGCCTGCCCGGAGGCAAGTGTGGGTTCATAATCGTTATTTCCTACGTGCGATAACCCCTGCACATCGGCAAAACTGGCGAGCGCAATCTGCCCGATTACTTCTGTCTTACCGTTGCTGAAAGATCCCGTAATTGTGCCATCGGATCCGATGCTGAACTTTTCCAGCGTTCCGCTGCTTGTGCCATCCTGCTGAACCGAAGATGTACCGTCTGCAGCAGCTGTCTGTGTCAGCAGCCCCGTACCGTTGGTGGTATACAAGTCCCAGTTGAAGGAAAGATCCTTCGCGCCGTCGGCCATCGTTCCAGCACTCGTCGTGCTGATGGCAATACTGCCATTTGCGGAAGTTGGGTTGATCAGGTTCCCGTTTCCATCGAAGGTTAATGAACCTGAGGTCAACACGACCGGGTTCGTGAGGGTGGTTCCGGCAGCCGGAGTGATGTCTGCAGCCGGAATCGTCACCGAATAGTTCCAGGAGTTTGTGCCATTCTTGGTGAAGGTGAAGGTGATGTTGTGGCTGGCGCCAAGCGAATCGTAAACGGTCACGTTTGTAGAGTAGCTGCTATTGTCAGCGTCGCTCGCGCTCAGATTAGATGTGATCTGGACAGTTGAGGTAGTGGAGGCAGGACTGATCGTCCCCGCCCCGAGGGCGAGCGGCCCGAGACCCGAACTTGTACTGACCACTCCATTCGTAGCCTCATACCCCAGCACCTGCTGCCCATCTGTCGTTTCAAGCAGATTGTCCGATCCCACTTCGAAGTTGCCGGCGCGGGTGAAACTTTGCACGCCGTTCGCTTGGACCACGAAAAAACCATTGCCATTGATTGCAACGTCCGTGGATACACCAGTGGAGGTAACATTGCCTTCGGTGAAATTGGAACTGACCGAACTCACGGTCGCCCCGGCGCCCTGTTGGATCGGATCGCCGGCACCATCGGTGCCCAGATTGTCATAGAACAGATCACTGAATTGGACTTGCTGGTCTTTGTATCCGATGGTATTCAGGTTGGCAAGATTGTTGGCAACAGTGGAAAGCTCGCTGGAACTCGCGGTTAGTCCGGAAAGTGGAATGGAAAAGGCTGGCATAAGGGCTCCTTAGTCTGAAGATGCCGGGGTAGTGTTGCTGACCAGCGTTTGCATCAGCTGGTCGATTTGAGTGAGCTCGCTCAGCGATTGAAACTGCGCCAATTGCGCTACAAATTGATTTGGATCCAGCGGATCGAGCGGACTTTGGGCCTGCAACTGCGCCGTCAACAGTTGAAGAAACATGGTATCGAGACCATCGGTGCCATCCGTCGACGACGAGTCCGATGATCCTGATGCTCCCGAAGTCGCACTTGCGGACCGAGACCCGACGCTCGATGCCGAAGGCCCTAGACTGGTGGAGGTGAGCGGTCGAAGCAGCGGAAGATACATTCAGTCCTCCTTATACGAGTATGCTGACGCGTGTCGGTGTCGCCTGAAGCGAAAGCACGGCCTCTGGCTCAGGTTCGCTTCCAGCTTCATCACTATCTTGGTCATTCGCCGCACCAGCCGCGTAGGGGCCGGAATTTTGCCAGGAGTTTTGACGCGGTTGCCCCTGCTGAAAACTACTAGCAGTTTGAACACCAGAACGAGTGCTTGAGAAGTCGACGCCTGTCAAATTCAGATGCTGATTCTTAAGTCCATTTTCAAGGCCGCTCATCTCTGAATTAAACCAATGCGCGAGTTCATGGTCAGCTCGAATCGAGATCCCGACTTGGCTCTGCTCGATGAGGGTGTGAACTTCCACGTTGCCGAAGACGCTGCTATGAACTCCAACTTGCATCTGGAGCGCAGAGGAATTAAGGCCCGCGTGTGCCCCTGGAGCATGTCCCGCAACACTTGCGGTTGCATCCGGCGCAGCGTCGAGCATCTGTTGTGCCTGGGGCAGTTGCGACTGCGGACCCGGTTTTTCTGTGTCGGAGCCATTGCTTGCGGCGGCATTGTTTACCACCGGCGTTTGTGGAACCGCTGAAGGATTGATTGCATTGGCCACAGGGTGCTGCGGCGTAGCTGGGACGTTCGTTGATGCAGCAAGAGAAAGAACAGGCGACTTCCCATCGCTGGAGGAAATTGCAAAGGTTGTCCCCGGAGCTGTTCCCTGATCTGTGGTGGCTGGTGCGTCGCCAGATTTTGCAACAGGCCCCGGCGAGGTCTGGTTGCCGACAGAATTTTTCAGGTCCGATGAACCGCTCGTATCCGGAGCGGGAACCGCCGTTTGGATTACGCGGTAGAAATTAATCCCTGAGTCCGGGGCCCCTCCCGTGGAGAAGTTGGGCGGTCGGCCGATGTCTTCGAGCTCCTGCGATAACGAACTCTCGATGGGCTTTGTGAGTGATGGCACTGGTGCAGAATCACGGAGCGAGTGCGACTCCCGGGAAGCCGTGTCAGCCGGCGCTGCGTTGCTGTCAGCGTCAGCCCCGGCAACCCTCGACGTGAAACTCCCATGCGGTGTCGCTGGCACGGGCCTCGGTGCTTGTGTGGTGAATGAGTCCCGCGTCGCAGCGGACAGGCGCGCTCCTGCGTCCAGCGGTGTTGGGATTTGAACAGATCCAGGCAAGGTCGAAGGCTCCACTTCCACCCGCGTGACTCTCGCCGCGGCGGAGATTGGCGGACGAGAGACGGAAGAATTGTTTGCCACTGGGTCACTCTGCCCTTCATCTTCAAGAGCTCTCATCACTGGGTTGCCACTGGAGGCGATTGGAGTGACGTCAGGACCGGTGTGTGAGGTGTCCTCGGCAGATGCAGGCCGGTTGCATGGCATCGATAGCGGTGGCTCAGGCCACGTTGAGACACTCTGCAAAAAGACATCCGACGATGATGGGGATGACGGAGCACTCGCATCCGCCTTGTCAGCAATCGCCCCGCTCGAGACGGCGTTGAGAAGGACGTCAGGCACATCCAAGCTTGACTTCGGCTGCGACCCGACCTGAAGGGTATCATCCGCCATACTGTTTGAGGTGTGCGCGATCGGAACCGGGGATGTCGTCACGGTTGGCGATGCAACGGGCATTCCGTGAGAGATTGCGCTCGCCGTGCCAGCAGAGCCTGGCGGAGTGTCTGATGGATGCGGAGCCAGCCCCGGCTCTGGGGCTGCCGTATTCGGAATCGGAGTCGCTTGCGGAATGAGAGCTGTCATCAGCGGAGGGGGAATGACAGCTCCGCTTTGCGGCAAGACTGGCAACAGCGCAGCCATCACGCTCACCTTCGTCGGATCTTGTTCCGTATCAGGCGCACTTTTTTTTAAGGCCGGCTTCTGATTTACAGTCGCGTTTTCCACTACGCTACCAACGAACGCACTTTCAGTTAGAGGCACGGAGTTCCAGTTTCCTCCAGCCTTCGGGAACAGTAGGCGGCTTACTCCGCCGTCAGGTTGAGCGATATTTGCGGCCGCTTGCTTAAGGAGGGCATTATTTAGCTGAACGGGGCTCTGTAAGACGCCGCAGGACCTTGCGGACACGGGCTGCAAAGCGTCGTCAGACAACAATGCGGTCTTTGCAGGCGTTTCCGCGAGCGATTGCGACTGCAGTTCCTTTGACTGCACGTCTTTTGGTTGGATTCCTTCCGTCGGGACCTGGGAAGATTGCGCTTCCGCGGAGCGAGCAAGCACTTCGGTGAAGCCCGTCTGTCGAGAGCCTCCCCGCACCGATGCTGTGCTCGCCGCTTGCCCTGCTTCCGAAATCATAGGAATCTCGACCTGCATGGCAGTCCTATGCGGCGACGGTGCACGCGGTACGCCAAAAGGCTGAAATGGACCGCCCAGCAACGAGAATAACCGGTAGAGTGATTTCAGCGAGTTAGAGAGGTTGAAAAAGATTTCTCGAGAGCAGTTCTATCCTGCCGCGGCTTCTGGGCAAGAGTTGCCCAGGTCGGGGCGGCAAAGTTAGCCCTTCTGGCGATACCATCTCTGCACGAGGTATGCTGTGTCCACTTCCTGCTGTTCGCGGCGTGCTTGCTCCCGCTCATAAATGCGCCGTTGCTGGTCGCGCAAGGTTTCAAGAGCCTCGCGTGCATTTAAGGCATGCTGGTATGCGATTGCTGCTTGCCGCCGAACCCTATCAAGCGCCCGGATTCCATCCTGAAGCTGGACGCGGCTGCGCTCCAACTGCTCGCGCAGCACGCTGGCGAAGTGAAGCTCAGCCGCGACGCGTCCAGCAGCGAGCGAACGAGAGTCGCTGTATGCGGATTCTTCCAGGAAGCGCTCAAGTTCAGCCAGTGTGTCTTCGGCGCGAGCGAGATTCAGGGAAGCCCGCTGGAGTTCAAGTGCGCGCTGACGCTCGAGGCTTTTGCGAAGTCGAAGTAGCGGCGTTAGAGCAAAACGAAAGGCCATCGGTGTTAAACAGAAAGCGCCATCAGGCGATCGACGGATTGTTTCAAGTCAATGGACTCTTCCGTGGACTGAGTTAGAAGTTCACGCAACGAGGGCATGAGAGCAATCGCGCGATCGAGATCGGGATCGCTGTTCTTCTGATATGCCCCGATGCGAATGAGCTCTTCTGACAATTTGTATGCGGCGAGTAGTCGGCGGATTTCACCCGCCTTTGCCATGTGGTCTCTCGAAACCACCGCGGGCATGATGCGGCTGATACTCCGCAGGATGGAAATCGGCGGATAGTGATTTTCAGCGGCCAGCCGCCGGTCCAGCATGATGTGTCCATCCAGCAGCGCCCTTGCCGCATCGACCAAGGGGTCATTCTCATCGTCACCCTCCATTAATACGGTATAGAAGGCCGTGATGGTACCGGTTCGGAAGGCTCCAGCCCGTTCGATCAGGCGCGCGAGCATAGTGAAGACCGATGGCGTATAGCCTTTGGCTGTGGGGGGTTCGCCGGCTGCCAGCCCGATTTCCCGTTGCGCCATGGCCAGGCGAGTGAGCGAATCGACAATCAGAAGCACGTTCTTGCCATGGGCGCAGAAATATTCCGCGATGGTGGTCGCGGCGAGCGACGCGCGAATGCGCAGCAGCGGGTCCTGATCGGACGTGGAGACGACCACCACGGAACGACGGCGGCCTTCTGGCCCGAGTGCATTCAATAGTTCTCCAACCTCACGGCCGCGTTCGCCAATCAGTCCAAGGACGGTCAGGTCGGCATCGGTGTTGCGTGCCATCATCCCGATCAAGGTGCTTTTTCCCACGCCGCTTCCACCGAAGATTCCGACGCGCTGACCTCGTCCGCAGGTCAGAAAAGCATCGATGGCACGAATCCCGCATCCGAGCGGTTGGTGAATAGGAGACCGTTCAAGAGCAAGAGGGGCCTCGCGGTCCACATACCATCGTTCTCGGCAAACAGGCGTAGTCTCCTGATCTAGTGGCGTGCCCGTGCCATCCAGTACACGCCCCAGAAGCTGGTCACTTACTCGCAATGACGGCCGACGTCCCCAGACAACAACCCAATCCCCGTAACGAATGCCAGTTGGACGGTGCAGCGCCATCGACAGCACCGTGTGTCCGCGGAATCCCACAACCTCTCCTGGCCAGCGACGGCCGCGGGAATCGACAATCTCGCACGCTTCGCCAATCGTCGAAAACGGCCCCTCGGACTCGATCAGTTGCCCGACAACCTGCGTCACCCTTCCACGCCAACGGAGAGCCGAAGCGCTCTCAAGCTGGGAGAAATATACGGAAAGAAGCGGAGAACTCATAAGAGTGGCTTCGTTTCTCCAGCCGGCGGCCGGAGCGCCTCTGCCGCCTCGGGACGCTCGGCCAGCAAGTCGAGAAGGCCCGTTTCAATCTCTTTGAGCTGCTTTTCGATCCCCACTTCGGTCGAGCCCAGTGAGGTCTCAAGGCGGCACTCGCCCTGCGCAAGTGCGGGATCTTCGTGAACCTCCGGCATCTGCGAGCCCTCGGCTTGCTTGGCAAAAAAATGTCTCCAGTCCATTGCTTCTGCGGGAGGAACGTAAAGATGAACGTTTGTTCCCGCATCGAGCTTTTCGAGCGTGACGCGCACGATGCCAGCCAATACGTAGGGATCAAGTTGGGTCTCTCGATGCAGGATTTTTCGCGCAATCCCGATTGCCAGCTGCACCACTTCCCCCTCAATCCGCCGGTAATAAGCGGCGCGTTCATGCGCGAAGTCAGCCATTGCGGACGAGATTTGCTCCCGGTTTCGAAGTAATGCCGTCTCCGCCGCCGCGCGCAGTTGCTGTTCTGCAGCCTGTCGCCCCTGCTCGTAGGCTTGTGCTTCTCGCTGGCGAATACGCACTTCGGCGGCCTGTTCGCTATTGCTCCCCGAAGCAGCAAATCCATCGGGTGCCTGTGCCTCGGCGTAGCAGTATGCCGAGGCCTCCGGCGCTGCAACCTCGGGCTCGGGTTTCAATCGCGGAGCGCTAGACGACATATTCCTCCTGCGTCTCAGCGCTTAGTACCATCTTGCCTTCGCTTTCAAGGCGGCGCGCCGTCTCCACGATCTCGCGCTGCGCCTGGTTCACATCCTTCGAGCGCACCGGGCCCAGCACCTCCATGTCTTCCTTGAGCATGTCGACGGCGCGAGATGACATCGACTTGAAGATAAGATTCCTCAGTTCCTCCGATGCGCCGCGCAGCGCCAACGCCAGCGTTTTCTTGTCCAACTGCCCGAGAAGCTCGCGGATACCGGCTTCAGGCACGCCCAGAAGGTCTTCGAAGGTGAACATCAGGTTGCGGATGCCAAGCGCCATTTTCGGATCGTCTTTCTCAATGCTTTCCAGGATGCCCTTACTTGTATTCGGTTCCAGCTGGTTCAGCATATCGGCCGCGCCCTTGAATCCCGCATAAGCGCGACGGCTCTGTTCTCCGAGGGACTCCAGACGCTTGTGCAACGCCAACGAGACTTTCTGCGCAACTTCGGGCGAGAACTGGCGCAATTGCGCCAGGCGTTTGACGGTTTCAGCTCGCATGTCTTCCGGAAGGCGCAGCAGCAAGGTTGAAGCTTGCCGCGCATTCAGGTGAGCCAGAATCAGCGCAATAGTCTGTGGATGTTCTACCTCTAAGAACTTCGCCAGCTGTTGTGGATCAGCTTTTTGCAGGCTTTCAAGCTGCGCGACGCTCATCTCCATCGCTTTTGAAACCTGTTCGAGCAATTGCTGTGCGCCCGACTCGCCAAACGCTTTGATCAAGAGCTTCTGCGCGTACTCCGGACCGCCCTCGGCCAGATAGCTCTGCGTCACGGTGAGCTGGTGATATTCCTCGAGCACGGCCAAAGCGGCTTCCGGCTTGACATATTCGAGTTCGGCAATTCGTTGCGTGAGCCGCTTCAGATCGGCGTCGCCAAGGTTACGATAGATGTGGCTGGCGGCTTCCTCGCCGAGAAGCACCATCAGGATGGCCGCTTTCTGCAGTCCCTGACCGGCGGGAGGTGATGGCGGCATGACGTGAGATCTCCTTTCTTACTTCGAGTTCGGCTGCTCGCGGATCCAGGTCTGGACCAGCCGACTGGCTGCGGCTGGCTCGGACTTGATTTTGTCGGTCAATTCTTTCTTGAGTGCGAGGGCTCGCTTCGATTCCTCGCTGCCCGAAGGCAGTTCAATGCCGGCTGCTGGTGCGACGGCCGCGGCTGAGGCTTGCGCGAGTTGTTGAGGAATTTGCCGGAATGCGGTCAGCGCCTGCTTCTTCACCGGTCGCAGGACCAGCGCATAAACCAACAAGAAAACGAAAGTGATCCCCAGGTAGCGCAGGACTCCAGTCCAGGGTACGAGAAGCAGGCGGTATCTTTCGAACTTGCCGGGGGCTGACGGAGTCTCGATCGGCGCAGCCTGAAAGGAAAGATTCTCCAGCGCCAGCAGGTCTCCTCGCTGATCGTCAACCCCGATTGCCGCCCGAGCCAGCTTCTCGATGGCGGTCATCTCCTCGGCAGTGCGTTTGCGCCGGTTCACATTTAGCTTGCCATCTTTCCCCGGCGCCGTCTCGGTCGCGTCATCGATGAGCACTGCTGCCGTGATCCGACGCACGCGTCCGGCTGGCTCCGAGACGCGACGGATGTTCTTGCTGACGGCGTAGGTTGCAGTATCGGATTTCGAAGATTGATTATCGAGAGTAGCCGTGATGGTGGGACTCGGCGCCGCGGCTCCGGGAATGTTCGAGGCTGTTCCCGGCACGCCTGCCGGGTTCGCTCCACCAGCGAGTTCTTCTGAATGCTGCTGTGAAATCGGCGCCGTCGACTTTGGATCGAAGGTCTCTGAAGTGTTCTCGCTCGTGCTCAGGTCGTAGTCCACATGCACACTGGCGCGGACATGGTCGGCTCCAACCACCGGTTCGATCGCGTGCACTGCGGCCGCCGCCAACTCCTCGTCGGAATCGAACGAAGCGCGGCCCCCCGGGCCGCGCCGGGCGAGGAAGGGAGTCGCGGTATCGGCGTCCACGACGGTTACGTTCTCCGGACGTAGTCCGTCGACCGCGCTCGCCACCAGCTCTGGAATTGCCTGTTGCGCCTCTTTGGAGAGGGTTCCCCCGCGGGTCTTCACGATGACCGCCGCCTTCGATTCGTGCTCTTGTTCGGTAAAAAGGGATTCGCGCGGCAATACCAGATGCACCCGCACCGCTTCCACTTCGTTCAGGGTTTGCAGCGTGCGTTCCAGTTCGCCCTCAAGCGCTCGTTGATAATTCACCTTCTCGCTGAAATCGGAGCCCGCCCAGTTCGGCGTATCGAACAGCTCAAAGCCGAGGCGGGCATTGCGCGGCAGACCCTGCGCCGCGGTTTCAAGCCGGGCCGCATCGACCTTCTCCTGGGGCACGAGCACGCTCCCGCCGTCCGGCGAGATTTCATAAGGAATATTCTTGGCCGCCAGCCGGCCGGCAATCGATTGGGCATCGGCGGGACGAAGCCCAGAATATAAAGTCACGTTCTTGCCTTGCCCAAACAGCACAACAAATCCCCACAGCGTCAACGCCACCACCGCAGCGCCTCCGGTGAGCAGGAGTTTCTGCCGCAGGCTTAGCCCGCGCAGAAATTCCTGAATCTGCTTCAGCCCCTGATCCAAACTTCCCCGTTTCTACGGCTGGGTGGCGCTCCGAGGTCGTACTCGTCACTGTCAATTCATTAGATCAGCTCACGGTTGAGCCACTTCAGCCTCAGAATTGCATATTGGAAATCTGCTGATAAGCCTGCACGATCTTGTTGCGCACCTGCATCATCAGTTGGAAGGAAAGGTCAGCTTTTTCGACCGCAATCATGGCGCTGTGCAAGTCTGCCCCGTTGCCGCTCAACAGTTGCGCAACCTGGTCCCGGGCCTCGCTCTGCGCGCCTTCGACTGCGTTCATCGACTCCTTAAGCGTGGCCAGAAAATCGCTTTCCCCGTCAGCCGTGGGCGCCGCCGCGCTCGAGGAAGTCGTCGGCGCAAAGTCGGCGGGCAAGATGCGAAGTGGCGAAATCGAATTGTTCATTCCGGAACCCCCGACACCGCCGCTCACTGCAGCAGGCTGAGCGACTGTTGAATCATGTTCTTGGTGGCCTGCACTGCCGAGGCATTGAGTTCATAGGCGCGCACCGCGCCCAGCAGATCCGTCATCTCCTCGACCGGGTCGACTTGCGGATAGGAGACGTAGCCCTGCGGGTTGGCATCGGGGTGCCCCGGTTCAAAGCGCATGACGAACGGCCGCGCATCCCCGACGATCGCCGCCACCCGCACGGCAGCCGGATGGTCGCGAATCAGCGAATTGAGCGCGAGTGAAAAGCGTGGCCGAGCTTGCGACTGAAAGACAACCAATTGCCGCCGGTACGGCCCGCCCGCCGCCGTGCGCGTGGTATGGGCGTTGGCCATGTTGGCCGAAACGACTTCCGCCCGCAGGCGTTCAGCGCCAAGAGCGGACCCGCTCAGTTCGAGCATGGAGAACAGATTCATGAGTTCGAACCTCCATTAATGGCGAGTGACAGACGATGAAATTCAGATTTCAGAAACGCGACCGCCGTCGTGAAGCGCAGTTGGTTTTCCGCCAAGAGCAGCGACTCTCGTTCCACACTGACGTTGTTGCCGTCGGGCCGCTCGATCAGCCCACGCACCTCTCGGGCCACGGGAGTCATCATTGGCAACTCGGGGCTCCCCGGGGAGTCGCCCGCCATTGCCTGCTCGATCTCGCCGGCGAAGGTTGAAACGTCGCGTGTCCTGTATCCGGGAGTGTCGACGTTGGCCAGGTTCTGGGTCAGCACCCGGTGGCGAAAAACCGCCACGTCCAGCACGCGCTCCAGCCCACGCATCAGCGGAGTCTCGATCGTGGCTTCATTCATAGGTTGGACCCCCTATAGCTGCTGCGGGGAGGCAAGCCAAATTCCCGCACTTTATTCCGCACCGTGCGCAGGCTGACACCAAGAAGTTCAGCTGCCCGCGCGCGGTTTCCGCCCGTGGCATCGAGCGTCATGGTGAAAAGCCTCCGCTCCATTTCTTCGAGCGAAACCCCCGGCCTGCACTCGGGTCCCCCCGGCGGCGGGGTCGAAGGCGCTCCCTGCTCGAGTGCGTCCAGACCGATCTCTCCCCCCGCGGACAATGCGATCGCCCGGCGCACGAAATTGGCCAGCTCACGCACATTCCCCGGCCATGGCTGAGCCTCCAACCACCCCAGCAGCGCCTCGGACAAGCGAGGCGAGGTGCCGGGTATCTTGTACCTCTGGACAAAGTGCAAGGCCAGTTCCCGCACGTCGC
>DATJNC010000092.1:0-14349 GCA_035508395.1 Terriglobales bacterium
GATGGCGGGGCCGTTGACAGCGGCGATGGTCGGCTTGGGGAATTCGTAGAGCGAACGGAACAGGCTGACCATGGTGCGCGAGTCCTCGAGGTTCTGCTCCGGCGAACGGCCGATGAGGGCTTTCAGATTTTCGAGATCCATGCCCGAGCAAAAGGCTTTGCCAGCGCCGGTGAGGATCAGAACGCGCGCGGGTGATTTCTGCACTTCAGAAAGCGCGCTCAGAAGATCCGAAATCAACTCATAGCTGATGGCGTTGCGCTTGTCAGGCCGGTTCAGCGTGATCGTTGCGATGCCGGATTCGGAGGTGAGTTGAAGGTTTTGATAGCTCATTGAAAGTCTGGTTGCTCTTCCGCGGTTAGATATCGCGCGCCGATTCCCAAGCTCGCTTTAATTAAAGCATCAAGAGATTTCAAGTCAGGCAGTTCGGCACCGCGTTCGCGCAGTGCCTGAAGAACTTTCTCTGTCGCAATGTTTCCAACGAGCGCATCTTGCGCGAAAGGACATCCACCGAGTCCGCCGATGGCGGAGTCGAAGCGGCGGCAACCGGCGTCGTAAGCGGCCGCGATTTTTGCCACCGCGTCGTCGGGGCGGGCGTGTAAGTGGACTCCAATTTCGAGATAGTCGAAGCGAGCTATCACCGCCGAAACAACTTCCCCTATTTTCCCCGGTGAAGCAAGGCCAACAGTATCCGCCAGTGAAATGGTGTGTATATTCTGCGATTCGAGCAGGTCGACAGCATCGACCACCTCGTCGATGCTCCACGAATCGCCATAGGGATTGCCGAAGGCCATGGAAATATAGACGACGGTGCCGCGGCCTGCCTCGTCGGCGATCTTCTCGATTTTCTCGAGTTCTTCGATCGCCTCTTCGAGCGTTTGGCGCTGGTTGTTTTGCAGGAAAGTCGGCGAAATCGAATAGGGGAAGCCAAGCGTCTTCACCTTCTCCGTTTTCACCGCGCGCTGCGCGCCTTTTTCGTTGACCACGATGCCGATGATTTCGACGTCGCCGGGCACGTCGAGTTCTTCAAGCACCTCTTCTGAGTCGGCCATTTGCGGAACGGCGTTTGGCGAAACAAAAGAGACAGCGTCAATGTGTTTGAAACCGGCGCTGATGAGGGCCTGAAGATAGTTGACCTTGAGATCGGTCGGGATCTGGCCTTTGAGCCCTTGCCAGGCATCGCGGGGACATTCGATAAGTTTTACGGAGTCGCTCATTTTCACCACGGAGACACGGAGGCACGGAGAAAACGAAACATCTTCATAAAACCTTTCGCACGATACCGCCGCGAACCAGTGTTGCAGACGTTGAAATTGGTGATGAGTCCAACTTGTTTGCCGGTGAGCTTCAAATAAGTGAGGAGTTGCGCCTCATGCACGGACAAGATTCGAAGCTTGCTCCGTGTCTCCGTGTCTCCGTGGTAGATCATGTCTGGAGCACTCCCACCTTGAACTCCGGCACTTCGGGATTCAGCGCGGCAGCTTCTAAGGCCTGTGTGATGGCCTGACGCGTTTCCATGGGATCGATGATCTTGTCGATCCACAGGCGGGCGGCACCGTAGCGTGGGTCGGTCTGCTCGTCGTAAGTCTTCTTGACTGAATCGTAGAGTTCTTTCTTTTCGTCATCGCTCAGCTTCTTGCCGCCTCGTTCCAGTTGCTTGACTTTGATTTCGACCAAGGTTCCGGCGGCGGAATCTCCGCTCATCACGGCGTATCGTGCTGTTGGCCATGCAAACACAAACCGGGGATCATAAGCTTTCCCGCACATCGCATAGTGTCCAGCGCCGAAAGACCCGCCGATGATGACCGCGATCTTCGGAACAACCGAGTTCGAAACGGCGTTCACCATCTTCGCTCCTGCTTTGATGATGCCGCTCCATTCCGCGTCGCGTCCGACCATGAATCCGTTTACATCGTGAAAGAAGACGAGCGGAACGAGGTTCTGGTTGCAATCCATGATGAAGCGGGCGGCCTTTTCGGCGGACTCGGTATAAATGACGCCGCCAAACTCGACACGTTTGTGGCCCTCATGATCGGTCTGCTGCGCATGCAGCTTCTGATTGGCGACGATGCCGACGGCGAAGCCGCCGATGCGCGCATAACCACAGAGAAGCGTTTTGCCGTATTCAGGCTTGTACTCATCGAAGCGGCTTTCGTCGACGACGCGGGCGATGACCTCTTTCATGTCATACGGGCGGGCGGGCGAAGCGTCGTAGACTCCATAGATCTCTTCGGAGGAATATGCGGGATCGAGGGGCTGTTTGCGATCCCAGAGTGATTGGCGGCGATAGCCCCATTTTTCAACGAGGGAGCGGATGCGGGCAATGCAGGCTTCGTCGTTGGGCTCGTGGAAGTCGACGGTACCGCTGATGGCGGAATGCATGGCGGCCCCGCCGAGATCTTCGGCAGACACCTTTTGTCCGATCGCGGCTTGCACCAGCGCCGGACCGGCGAGGAAGAGTCCGCTGCCGTCGGTCATGAGAACGTGATCGCACATGACGGGCAGGTAACCGCCGCCGGCGACACACATACCCATGATGGCGGCGATCTGCGGAATGCCCATGGCCGACATGACGGCGTTGTTGCGGAAGACACGGCCGAAATCGTCGGTGTCGGGGAAGACATCTTCTTGTAGCGGCAGGAAAACGCCGGCGGAATCGACGAGATAGATGGTGGGGATGCGGTTGTCAATGGCGATGTTCTGCGCGCGGATGACCTTCTTCGAGGTCATGGGGAAGAAGGCACCGGCTTTGACAGTTGCGTCATTGACGATGAGCATGACGAGACGCGTGTGGATGCGGGCGAGGCCGGTGATAACGCCGGCGGCGGGAGCTCCGCCCCATTCTTCATACATCTTGTGGGCGGCGAAGAGGCCGAGTTCGAAGAAAC
The DNA here is from genome assembly GCA_035508395.1 of Terriglobales bacterium. Lineage (GTDB taxonomy): Bacteria > Acidobacteriota > Terriglobia > Terriglobales > Acidobacteriaceae > Acidiflorens. Next base: position 2,886 of record DATJNC010000092.1, read on the forward strand.
TGCCGGGATCGGCGAGGAGGTTGATACGTTCGCGGGCGGTGAGGCGAGATTTGGCGTGCTGGCTTTCGATGGCCTTCGGACCTCCGCCTTCGCGGATCTTCTCTTCCTGGTTGCGGACCTGCGCGACGAGATCGGCCAAGGCGCGCATGTTGGACTCGAAGCGAAGGGATGCGGGATCGACCTTGCTGGCAAGGACATTGTTGATGGCAATGGCCGTGGATTCGGTGCGGTCAGGCATGAGAGCTGATTACGAACCTCCTAATATAACAGCGCCCTTGAACTAACAGTTGCGGGTTCGCGACGCTGGCCACGAGCGATGTCTTCGGCGGAAACGGCATGCTGGTAGACTCGGTTCGGAATGCGGGAGTAATTGAACCGTGAACCGGCTCGAACTGAGGAGTTGGAAAGACTGGAAGATCGCGCTGACGGTGACGATGGCTTTGCGGGTCATTTTCTCCGTGGTTGCGGGCGCGCTTTCCTTCTTCCTGCATCTCAATCCTGCGCTTGTCCGAAGCAACAACTTCACGGAGAACCTGGCTGTTCCGGGCAGCTGGTATTACGCCACGCTCGGAGTTTGGGAACGATTCGACACGCTCTGGTATTTGCACATCGCTCAGCATGGATACGACATGCCAATGGCGGTGATCTTCTATCCGGCCTATCCGGCGGCGATTCGAGGCATCAGTTGGCTAGTTTCGCCGATAGTGAGCGTATTGCTGGTGTCGACGGTCGCGGCGTTCTTCTTTCTGTGGGGTTTAATACGACTTGCTCCGGATGAACTCTCGAAGCATGGGCGGCTGATTTTGCTGCTTCTGATCGGAGTTTGGCCAAGCAGCTTCATTCTGTTTGGCGGATACGCGGAATCGTTGACGCTGGCCTTGATCGTGTGGGCTGTGGTGTTCGCACGCGAGGGTCGTTGGTGGGCAGCTACACTTTGCGCGGCGCTGGCAGGAGCGGCGCGGCCTTCAGGCGTGCTGGTCGTGATTCCGCTCTTTGTTCTGGCGTGGCGAAGCAGGCGGCTGCAATCGGCGATCGTGATCTTCTCTCCCGCGGGCTGGCTCGCGTATTGGCTCTGGGTGCGTTGGTCGGGACGCAATTCGGTGGTCGAGGCGTATCGCGCGTATCAGGGAATGACGCTGGTTGCGCCGTGGACTGGTTTGTGGGAAACGGTGCGACTGATCGTGGGACATGCAGACGCAGTGCTGGCGTTCAAGCTGGCGGTGGTTGTGCTATTCGCTGTCTTGAGCTTGCGGCGCAATGTTCGGCTCGAAGACAAGCTGTTCGCGCTCGCAGTGCTCTTGCAGATGCTGATGTATTCGGGAAGACCTTTGCTCGGCGCGATGCGATATCTGCTGCTTGTCTATCCGGCATTCATCGTGTTGGCAAGCTATGCGGAGCGCTGGAAGGCGAGACGGCTTGGATTGGTGGTGGCAGCGATGGGCGCTCTGAATCTGGCGTGGTTGTGGGCGTTTCTGAACTGGTCGCTGGTGTTGTAGGTTCGGCTTTCGGCCCGAGGCTCTCGGCTTTCGCTTTACGCTATTCGCTGCGGGCTATTCGCTGTTCGGGAACATCCGATGACGATGCCTGGCGCGATAAGTAATTGAGAGCGTCGGCGACTGGATCGTCGGCAATTGCGTTGATCAAGCCGATTTCGAGAGCACGGCGCGCGGTGAGTTTCTCGGCGGTGATGAAGAGTTCGAGGGCTCTCGCCTTTCCGATCAAGCGCGGCAAGCGCTGGGTTCCTCCCCAACCAGTGATGAGGCCGAGAGTGGCTCCGCGATGGCCAAAGACCGCGCAGGGAGCGGCGATGCGACGATGGCAGGCGAGGGCGAGATCGAATCCTCCGCCCATGCAGTGGCCTTCGATGGCAGCGATTATGGGCGCAGGAAAGCCGTTGATTGCGTTCATGAGAGTTTGTCCCATCTGCGAGAACTTGTAGGCTTCGGGAGCGGTGAGGGCAGCGATTTCGTTGAGGTCGGCTCCGACAGAGAAGAAGTGAAGATTGCCGGTAATGATCAGTGGAAACGGGTCGCTGGCAAGCGCACGAATTTCTTCAGTGAGGGCGAGAATGCAAGCGCGTGAGAGGCGATTTGTGTTGTTGGGCGAAATGAGGCGGAGAGTTCGCGAAGAATTGTTTCGTTGAATGCTGAAAAGATTATTCTCTGTCAAAGTGCATAGGTCCTTCGCTTCGCTCAGGATGACAATGTTCGAAGAATTGCGCTGCAGAAAATGAGAAGCAACGATTTTGTGGCATGATGCGTGTCCATTTGTGCCGGAGTTTCGATCCGCGATGCTGGAGTTTCTGTCCGCGACATGGGCAAGGAAATCATCCGGCGGTGATGCCTTCGAGCTTCACGCGGCTGCGGATGAATTTGACGATGTCGTCCATAGGGGTGCCGGGTTGGAAGATGCCGGCAACGCCGATTTGTTTGAGGCCGTCGACATCCTGATCGGGGATGATGCCGCCGACGAGGACGAGCACGTCGTCCATTTTGTTTTGCTTGAGCAGATCCATGACGCGCGGGACGATGGCGTTGTGCGCACCGGAAAGAATCGAGAGGCCGATGACCTGGACATCTTCCTGCAGGGCGGCGCTGACGACCATTTCCGGAGTCTGGCGGAGGCCGGTATAGATGACCTCCATACCAGCGTCGCGGAGAGCGCGAGCAATCACCTTGGCGCCGCGGTCGTGGCCGTCGAGACCGGGCTTGGCGACGAGGACACGGATTTTGGACTCAGCGGGCATCGCAGTATTTAAACATAGGCTCCCGATTACGGGCGTCAGGCTGCCGGATTCCTTTCTCGCTATTCGCTACTTGCCCCCCGCGCTCGGTATTCGCGTCTCGCCTCTCACAATTCGCATTGGTCCTTTGTGAGGCACCCCCACCCCCCTCCCCCCTCCCCCACGCCGGTATATTAGAATCAGAGAGTTAGGGGATGGAATTCCCGCAAAGTCTTCAAGTCAAAGGAGTTATAGGTAAAGTCCTCATATCATTAAACTTAGGTCAGTTCCCGGGTAGTCATTCCCTGTAAAGTCCTGAGGAGAAATAAGTTAAAGGCAAAGTCCTCAGCGCATTGGACTTAGGCTAGCCCCACGGGATTTTTTCTTTGCATGGCTGGAGCCAAGCCAATCCCTTATTCCTGCGGGCCGTTTGCCTTCTCCTAGTTCCCTATCCTTAATTTTACCTGCCCTCGTCAAGGAGATAGGTCACAGCTTGGCGAGGAGTTCAGAAGTCGAGCGGGCGAGTACGGTGAGTTGGCGCGTAGCCGCTCGTCATCGATTCACCAGCTTTTGGAACTCTTCGGGGTAACGGGCGCCCTGGACGGGGATCTTCGAGGCGGCGGCGCCGAGTTCGCGGAGATCGTCGGGTGAAAGCTGGACGTTGACGGCACCGAGGTTCTCTTCGAGACGGTGCAGCTTGGTGGTGCCGGGGATCGGGACGATCCAGGGCTTCTGCGCGAGCAACCAGGCAAGAGCGACTTGAGCGGGTGTCAGTTTCTTCTTCTGAGCGAAACGGGTGACGACTTCGACGAGGGCCAGGTTCGCTTTGCGATTCTCTGAAGTAAAGCGCGGGACGATGGCGCGAAAATCGTTTTTCCCGAACTCGGTGTCGACGCCGATCTTGCCGGTGAGGAAACCCTTGCCGAGAGGACTGAAAGGCACGAAGCCGATGCCGAGTTCCTGGAGAGCGGGAAGGATTTCGGGTTCCGGCTCCCGCCACCAGAGCGAATATTCGCTCTGAAGAGCGGTGACGGGCTGGACGGCATGGGCACGACGAATCGTCCGCACTCCAGCTTCAGAAAGTCCAAAGTGCTTTACCTTGCCTTGCTGAATGAGGTCCTTGACCGCGCCGGCAACGTCCTCTATGGGCACATCGGGATCGACGCGGTGCTGATAGAAGAGATCGATTACATCGGTTCTGAGGCGTTTGAGTGAGGCGTCGGCGACCTGCTTGATGTGTTCTGGGCGGCTATCAACGCCGATCTGTTTGCCGGTGGCGGGATCGAATTTGAAGCCGAACTTGGTGGCAATCACGACCTTTTCGCGAAAAGGAGCGAGCGCCTCGCCGACCAGTTCTTCATTGGCGAAGGGACCGTAGGCCTCGGCAGTATCGAAGAAGGTGACCCCACGTTCGACCGCGGCCCGAATGAGGGAAATTCCTGTCTGCTTGTCGACGGCCGGCCCCAGGCCGAAGCTCAATCCCATGCAGCCGAGGCCGAGTTCGGAAACTTCAAGATTGCTTTTGCCGAGTTTGCGTTTTTGCATCGTCGTGCTCCTGATTTGTTCAAGTGTACAAGGGCGCGGGTTGGGGCGGTATCGGGAACATAGACTAGAAGAGGAATTCATGGGCGGGTCTGGAGTCGAATCCCAATCTCTGCAATTATGTTGAGATCCTTATAGTCGGATGCTTGCGAGGAGCGTTTGGAATTGCCGATAACGCGTCGAAGATTTCTGGTGCACGGTGGAGCGATGACGATGGCACTCGCTCTACGGCGAAGGGGCGATCAATTGAACGCGCAGCAAGCACACGGCGTGTTGCCAGCCTCGCGCAGCCAATTAAATGCGAGTTCACTGGCACAATTCGTCGATCGGCTCCCCATACCGGAGGTCATCCAAGCGAGTGGTCATCGACCAAGCCCGGACAATGCTTCTGTTCAACTGCCCTACTACAAGGTAGCGATGCGTGACTTCGAAAGAAAGGTGCACCGCGATTTGGGACCCACACGCATGTGGGGATTTGCGGAGAATTCGCCCGGCCCGATTTTTGAAGTTCGCAGCGGGAAGGGAACACTGGTGGAGTGGGTGAACGAGCTGCCGAAGAAGCACCTTTTTGCCATCGACCACAGCATTCACGGGGCTGAAGCGGACAAGCCCGAGGTGCGGGCAGTGGTTCATCTGCATGGCGCCAAAGCGGGACCCGCCAGCGATGGCTACCCGGAAAAGTGGTATGCACGCGGCAAATCGGCGCTCTATCACTATCCGAATGATCAAGAGGCCGCGATGCTCTGGTATCACGATCATGCGCTGGGCATCAACCGTCTGAACGTCTATGCGGGATTGCTGGGCATTTATTTTGTGCGCGACGATTTTGAGGATGGGCTGAACCTGCCGAGTGGGAAATATGAAATTCCGCTGGTGATGTGCGATCGCATTTTTGATCTCGATGGAAAGCTGATCTATCCGGTGTCGGGCGATCCGAAGGCGCCGTGGGTACCAGAGGTATTGGGCGACGCGATTCTGGTGAATGGGAAGTTGTTTCCCTACGTTGAAGTGGAACCGCGAAAGTATCGCTTGCGGATTCTGAATGGAGCAAATGGACGGAGTTTCCATTTGACGTTCAGCGGTCCGCAAACGGCATGGTTTCCGAATTTCTACCAGATTGGTACCGACCAGGGATTGTTGCCGGCGCCAGTGGAGTTGGGACGCATTCGGTTGATGCCTGCGGAGCGAGTCGACCTGGTTTTCGATTTCTCGTCGTATGCGGGAATGAACGTGGTACTAAGGAACGATAACTTCAACGCGATGCAGTTCCGTGTTGCCGCCAAGGGTGAGCAGGACAGAAGTGGCTTGCCGAAAGTGCTTCGGCCGATTGCGAAAATACCCGAGACATCCGCTGCGAAGACGCGGATGCTGACTCTAGTCGAGTTTGACGATGCCAAGGGCCGACCGATTCGAACTCTGTTGAATTCCGCTCACTGGAATATGCCGGTCACGGAGAATCCGGTTCTCGATTCAGTCGAGATTTGGAATTTCATCAATCTGACCAACGACGACCATCCCATCCATCTGCACCTGGTCCGATTTCAGATTCTGGACCGAAGAGCGTTCAGCGTGAGGACTTACCTTTCGACGGGAGAGGTGAAATTCGTAGGTCCACCGGTGCCGCCCGATCCCAGCGAAGCGGGTTGGAAGGATACCGTGCGCGCCGATCATGGAATGGTGACGCGGATCATTGTCCGTTTTGAAGGATTCGCGGGACGCTACGTGTGGCACTGCCACATCCTCGAGCACGAAGACAACGAGATGATGCGGCCGTTTGACGTCATGCCACGGTAGCCGGCGCACACCTGACGCCGACTCCGAGCATTGAATCAGGATCAGCTGAGAAAAATTCTACGGCAGTCCCTCGTAACAGTCTCCCGGTCCGTCGGACGGCGGATTCGGTGGCGGCGTCGTCCACGGCGGATTCTGGAAGTCGAAAAAGTCACTCATATCGCTGGTCCCGCTCCAGCCATCCCGGGCATTTAACGGCTTGATACTGAAGCGCTCTTCAACGAGCTTCAGCCAAGACGTGTAATCAGTGGTTACATGCGAAACATAGCCGGATTTGGTAAATGGCGAGATCACGACCACCGGGACACGAAATCCGTAACGCGTGAAATCGCCGGGGGGATCGTACGGGGGAGAGCTATGAGTGAGAGCGGCGAATGAACAACGAGGGTCCGTGGCGCTGGTGCAGATGTCCACGGGTTGAATGCCATCGGGGCTGGGAACATTGGTCGGGGGCGCGACGTGGTCATACATGCCGCCATCTTCGTCGAAGGTAAAGATGATGATCGAGTCCTTCCACGAAGGGCCGTACATGACCGCGTTAATCAGCTGCTGGGTCTCTGCAACACCGTCTTGAATGTTGGCCGCAGTGCCGTCGGGCTTCTCATCAGCATCGGGCTTGTCGATGAAAGTTACCGACGGCAGAGTTCCGGCCTTCGCGGAGGCGATGAACTGCGAAAAATCGGGATCGATAATCACGTTGGCCGAATTTCTTTCGAGGAAGCCGGAGAAAACCGAGGCGTAGGTGTAACCATCCGGAAGCTGGGTGTAAATCTTCCATGAGACATTCGCAGTCTGCAGCGAATCGAAGATGGTTTTTGACTGAATAAGAGGCTCTGGAGGCGTAAGTGGATAAGCGTACCCGCCAGAGGTTCCGCCCATCATGTAATAGCGGTTCGGCTGAGTTCGGTCGGGCGACGGATCAAACCAGGAGTCGGACGTGGCAAACTCGGTGGCGAGCCAATAGTGATAAGGAAGATCGGCGCCGGTGTAAAAGCCCATGGCGCGAATGCCTGGTGTGTCATCTTCGCCATTGGCAATCGCCGCGCTGGCTGCGCTGACCACGAAACCGTCTGGCGCACTTGTGGGCGTACCCAAACTGCCGGGAGTATTGGAGCTGGGATTCTCCAGGTTGAAATCCCAATGCGAGGCGATCCAGTCGGGGCTCAACCCGTCAATACACGCGGTCTTGAGATGGAAGGCGTAAATAGGGGTGGTGGGAACACCGCTGGAGTTGGGCGACATGTTCATGGCGCTGCATTGAACCGTCCAGTCGGAATTGGTGGGGCTGCAATCATCAGGGAGCCCATTGACTGAGCGCGGCAAATTGAAAGGAGCAGCGCTGCGGTAGTCGTTCAGCTTGCCAAAATAGTGATCGAAACTGCGGTTCTCTTCGGCCAGAAAAATAATGTGGTTGACGGAGTTCTGGAGGGTTCCAGGGGTCCCGCCTCCGCCGCCTCCGCCGCCCGTATTGGTCGACTGAACACCTCCGCAAGCGAGGGAAAGGGCCAGTGAAGCCAGCCCGCACCCAAAGGAAAAGTAACGAAGCGGTGCGCAACTTTTCATAGCTCAACCTCCAAGACTCCGAAATCAACAGCTAAAGCCTTCCGGCATCGGAATGGACGAAGCAGTGTGCTTCTTATTGCTGTCCATTAGGCCCGTTCGCATTGCCGGCTGCGTTTGCTACCTGGGCGTCGCGATAACGGGCGAGATGCGGAATCATCGGGGTAACTTCAAAGGCCATCTTGTCGCGCACGGAAAGCAGCGCGACTGGTTTGCTTTTATTCAATTCGACGTGGTCATCCCAGACGTCGAGCTTGATGCGGCTGCCGAGGGGCAGGGCTGCGACTTGCGAGACATCGTCTGTTTTTAGAGGCGGAGCTGATTGAAGCAAAGCGCTCATGCGCAGGACGTTGTCGCCTTTTGCCATGCGAGTGCCGAATTCGGGGGTGATGAGCGCGGTCAATTCTTTGGAACGGCTTTCGAGGGCGCGAAGGAACAAGCCGGCGTCCGCGAGCTTGTCTTTGTAAGGCGAGTTCTGGAGAAATTCGATCGCCTTTTTGTCGGCAGCCTCTTCTTCCTGCGGAGTGCGGGCGACCTGAATCCGGCGGAAAGTTTCTTCGTCGGGAAATACAACGCGATCGCCAAAGGCATATTTGGTGTCGAGACGATGCCCGAGGGCAATGTGGCCAAGCTCGTGAGCCAGCACCATAGCCAGCGATGCCTCATCGGGCAAGACGTCGAGAAGTCCGCGGCTGAGCACGATGGTATGTCCTACGGTGAAGGATTCAAGAGGAGTGGTGAGGAGCACGCGGGCACGGACTGGGGGCTGTATATCGAGGTTATTTGTAATCTCGATGTTGCTAATGACGGTTTGTAAAATTTTGGAGACGTCGCCATCGGGGGCAAGAACACCGGCGCGCTGGAGACGATCGAGGACATGGTCTTCTGCTTCACGCTCCCAGACGTGTTCGCTCTCAACCGGAACGATTTCATTGGCGCTGTCGGTCTGATCGGAAACGTCTTTGGCTTGATCGACCTGCACTGAGGTAAGTTCGTCGGTATCGGTGGGGACCTTGAGGTCATAACCCCACAGGCGCGTCTGGCCGCGCATGGCCAGCTTGCGAAACAAGGCGTACTTTGCATCCGATTCTTCGGTATAGATGAATGCCGGGAGCCAGATGCCGGGGCGGGCATTGATTCGCCAGGTATCGAAATGAAAATAGAAATTGAGCCGGCGCTCCGGGAGATAAGTTCCGTTGAAGCGGACGATGGTGTAGTCCTGGTCTTCGACCCAGATGCGACCTTCAAAATGCGGGCCTTTTACTTTCGGCTTAGGTGAGACGTCAAAGACGAGAGTGCGAACCTGGCCAAGAAACTCCTGATGGAGATATTTGAGATCGTAGTTATTCTTGTCGAAGCCCGAGATATAGACCATTTCCATAAAGCCGAGCGGCACATAATTCATTTTGTAAAAGCCGTTCAGCTTTTCGAGAATGAGGCTAGGAAGGGACTTACGGGCTGGCTGCTGAAAAGAGATATCCTGAATGCCCTTTTTCATGATGAGGCGGCCGAAGAAATACTTGTCGCTGGTGGGCACCTGACCGAGATCCTCGTCGCCTTTGAAATTCTGAATATAAGTTTCGACCATGGGAGTGAATTGCTTAAGGTCTTCGACGAACTTGGCTTCGCGATAGAAGATACGGTCGCTGACTTCATTCGCCTTGTCGATTGACTGCTGATCGGGGGCCGGGACAGACCTGGTATCTTTTGCAAGACCGAGGTTGATCGATAGAAAGGCGAAAGTTAAAGCGCTTGCGAGGACAGTGTATCTAGCCATGAAGCAGGCCTCCGTATAAAAACTTTCACTTAGTAAGTTCAAAAACCATGTGCACGAGAGCGGCGCAATCGTAGGGTTGCCCGTCTTTGCGCGCGGGCCGGAAGCGAATGCGTTGTGCGGCAGCCATGGCTGTATCGTCAAGGCCATAACCGAGACCTTTGACGACCCGGTTGACCTGCAAGGCTCCGGTTGCCTTAAAGATCACATCCAGTAATACTTCGCCTTCCACTCGCTGACGGATTGCTTCCTGCGTGTAATCGGGGCGCGGTTTGAAGACGATTTCGACAGGCTCGAGTTGCGGCTTAGCGGGGAGAGTGAGGGGCGCAGCGCCGGCCTGGGCAACGCGATCGCCGAAGCCGCTCGCCATCAGGATTTCTCCAGAGCCGTGCCGGGATTGCGTCGCTGAGGAGACACCGTCGGTGAACCCGGCGGATTTGATGGTGCCAGCTACTCCGTGAGTTCCGCCGGTACCGTTGCCCTTGCCCGCTCCGGAGGGAAGTTCGAATGAGCCGACGCTGGCTATGGCGACTGCACCGCGGTTCTGGTCGCGGGAGGGTGGAACGCCGTTGGGGTCTCCGAAGCCGCCGGTCTGCACCTGGCGTGGGGGAGCATGCACGGTGGCTGTCTCCGATCCCTTTGCTCCGAAGACGTCAGTCTTGATTTCGGCGGGAGGAGCAGGCTTGACCAGGGGTGGAAGCGAAGTAGATGCGAGGATCTTGGGTGGTTCGGGTGGTTCCGGCGGAGTAACTTTTGCGAGCTGAGGCTTCGATATCTTCGGCGGTGTCACCTTTTGGATTGGGGGAGACACGACCTTGGGCTTCTCGAGAGCAGCAACTTCGGGAGGAGACAAAACCGTTGGCGGAGCCTGGATTGCAGGAGGCGCGATAATTGGAGCGACGAGCGCTACATAATGCTTTGCGGGCAGCGGCTCGATGCTGATGTCAGTGGTTAATCGTGGGGCAATAGCGACGAGCAAATACAGCCCGGCCGCGTCAATGGCCAGTCCTGCCACAAACGTCTTCCAACGTCCCCCACGTTTGTAGCCAGAGATGGACCCCGTAGAAATCACACTCATAACACTTCACTTGCAGACAGTCGAAAAGCTAGGTGAATGAAGACCCGCATGTGGAGCACGGGTGACCTCAGATCTGGGGGAAATACTCACGACGCGGTTATTGATGGAGCGAAGAACAGGTTTGGTTGCCGTAAAAGGACGGTCTGCATGGGAGTTCGATTGGATCTCCAGAGAATCACGTAGAAGCCAACCTCGCGGACGAGAGAACGATCTAACTTGGGCCTACGGGGAGAGGTACATGGCCAAGAAAGTGGGAATTGTTTTTGGGACTCGTCCGGATGCCATCAAAATGGCGCCCGTGCTATTGGAACTTCGCCGCTCCGAAGAATTCGAACCGATCACAATTTCTACGGGCCAGCACCGCCAAATGCTCGATCAAGTTTTGCGAGTCTTCGATGTGCAGGTTGATGTTGAACTCGACCTGATGCGCCACAATCAGTCGCTAAGCGAACTGACGTGCCGCATTCTGACGGCGATGGACACGCAGCTTGCGCAGGCGCCGCTTGATTGTCTTCTGGTACAGGGGGACACAACGACGGCGTTTGCCGCAGCGCTGGCGGCGTTCTACAGAAAGGTTCCGGTGGCGCATGTGGAAGCGGGATTGCGCACCCGAGATATTTTTCAGCCCTGGCCAGAAGAAGCGAATCGGAGGTTGGCCGCGGTAGTAACACAACTGCACTTCGCGCCGACTCCGCTCTCGCGGGAGAACCTTCTGGCCGAGGGGATCTGCCCAAATGAAGTGGTGGTGACGGGCAATACGATCGTGGATTCTGTGCAGAAGTTGCTAGAGATGCAAACGATTGATCTTCCGCTTCCGGATGGGGTGCCGGATGATGATTCACCGATGATTCTGGTCACCGCGCACCGCCGCGAATCATGGGGCGCTGAACTGGAGGCGATCTGCAATTCAATTGTTGATCTGGTGGAACGATTTCCTTACATTCGCGTCATTTATCCAGTCCACCTCAATCCCAATGTGCGAACGACGGTCGAGGCC
>DATJNC010000093.1:0-38787 GCA_035508395.1 Terriglobales bacterium
CGCATCGCGTAACCTGTTTGATGTTGCACTTGGTGACGACAACCTGTTCAAAGGCGATCGCTACAAATGGAGTCTCACGCTTACCGCCGTCAACATCGCGAACAAAACGGCGCTGTATAACTTCCTTTCAACCTTCAGCGGTACGCACTATGTGACGCCGCGTGCGCTGACGGCCCAACTCGGATTCCACTTTTGACCCAGCGTGCGAAAGGGCTCTGTCAATTCAAGACCAGGGCCCGTACTGCCTTTTTAATCCATGTTCGATCTTCGGCCTGATTGCAGCAAGCGATTGCACCGAAGATCGGCGACTTGGAGCGGAATACCGAAAAGCGTGGAAGCGTGCTACCCGCATTCATGACCCTGCCTTTCGAGGCTCAGAGTATCTATGGGCAATTATCGCTATGGTAGGGGCAGGAGAAAAGTCATAGTGGAATTTACGAATTGGCAGGGCCTTTGGATACTGGCAGTGCTCAGTGCAATTGCGATCGGGACCATGCTGCTATACATACTCGGTTATCTGCATCTCGATGGTGATTGATCGGAAGAACTTAGGCTGGAAAAAACCGGTACTATTTCCAGCGCAATCGCAGGCACTGCACCGAAAGTGGTCATTGACAGGGTCCCCCCGGGAGCTTAGCGTCGAGATGTCTCCATTGGCCACAGCTAAACTCCGTCGCCCAACTCTTACCTAGTGGCCCAGCGATGGCCCTGACCCACGAGGACAATCGGGCAGTTGAAATTAACCAGACCGTATCACGGTCACCGATGACGGTGTAAACCCGAATACATGGGGGTCAAGCAGTTGGTTGCAGGACCGACTCCACCCTGCGGACGCACCACGGCGGCCGGGCCAGCTTCGACCGGCAGCCTCGAATTGTCGCCCGTCGAGAAACAAGCGCAAAGGATTGTTTTCATGTTCACCCGAGTTGTCGAGTGGGCCCCGAGTGCAAAGGAGGAAGCGATGCGATATTCAAAATGAAAGACGAAAATCACGACGACCGTTTTGGCATTGGCGCTCCTGGTCGGATGGTCAGCCAGTCCAGCGCTGGCCCAGGCTCCGCCTTCGTATTCGCCAGAACAACTGGACCGGCTGGTCTCCCGGATCGCTCTGTATCCCGACCCGCTTCTGGCGCAGGTCCTTGCCGCCGCAACTTTTTCCGACCAGATCCCTGACGCTGCCAAGTGGGCCGATGAACACCACTATTTGACGGGGGACGAACTCGCCAAGACCATTTCCGAGGACCATCTGTCGTGGGACCCAAGCGTGCAGGCGTTGCTTCCTTTCCCGTCTGTCCTGGAGATGATGGCTTCGGATATGAAATGGACCAGGGATCTGGGCAATGCTTTTCTCGCGCAACATCAAGACGTGATGGACGCGATACAGCGAATGCGGCAAAAGGCAAAAGACTTTGGCTATCTGCGGAGCAACGATCGAATCGTCGTAAGCGGCGGTCCGTACATTGAGATTCTGCCTGTGGATCCAGCATTCATCTGTGTGCCTGCCTACGATCCGCTGGTGGTTTTTTTCCCTCCGCGGCCGGGAATCGTCGTAGGCGCCGCTATCAGCTTTGGCTTCGGCGTCACCATTACCGCGGCGTTTCGTCCGTGGGGATGGGGTTTCTGCCGCTTTGACTGGGGCGCACACGTGGTGTTCATCAACAACGCGCCTTGGGGACGTATCTGGACCAACCGCGGCGTCTATGTGCATCCTTACGGCGAGTTGCACCGGTGGGAACCCGCACAGCGCGTGGAAGGGCACAGGTTGATCCCGCGCAGCGAAGAAGAACGTCACGCGGCGCGCATGGGCTTTCCACGTCCGGCGGAGCTCCACCACCGATAGAACCGGCGTCAACGGGAATTTCTGTGGCGCGTTTCTACATCTGTCCTTACGCCCCGAGCACCGGGTCCAAGTGTGTCTTACAAGGGGACCGCTCTGTAGAACCGATGATCGCAGATAGAATGTCGGGCAGTCCTGCTTCGCCCGGTTGCGGCATGCGGGGAGCGATGGTGGCTGGATGAGTGATCTCTTCAAACACGCGGTTTCGCTTTCGTTCCTCTGGAAGTGCGTCGCCGCAGTTGTAGGAATCCTTTTTATTCAAGGCACGTTTCGCGTGCTCGAACAAACCCTGCCTCGGCGCTTTGGGCGGGCCGATGCGCGCTATAAGGTTCGCAAGTTCCTCGTTTTTTCCGGGTACCTTTCGATTCTTCTTTTCCTCGGCATCCTCTTTGAAGATCGCCTGGGCCGCCTCAGCTTTGCCATTGGTGTTGTCGGCGCGGGTGTGGCAGTCGCCCTGCAGGACGTGGTGGCCAGCATTGCCGGCGCTTTCTCCATCGGCTTTTCAAAGCTGTATGCCGTGGGAGACAGAGTGCAGATCGGCGACACTCAAGGGGACGTGATCGACATCGGGCTGCTGCGCACCACCCTGATGGAAACGGGGAACTGGGTCAGCCGGGACTTGTACAACGGCCGCATCGTTCGCATCCCCAACAGCACCGTCTTGCGCGGGTCCGTTTTTAACTACTCGCAAGGATTCCGGTTTGTTTGGGACGAGATTAACGTGCTGTTTAAAATCACCAGCGATTGCCAGCTTGCCAAAGCGATGCTTTTGCGGGCAGCCAACGAGGCGATTGGCGAGTACCTGGTCGAGGCGCAGAACTCATGGAAAGTGATGAGTGACAATTATCAGAGCGCAAACCCTCCGTTGGAACCTACCGTCGCACTCGTCGTAAATGCCGGATCGCTGGAATTTGCCGTCAGCTACGTGGTCGATTACACGAAACGAACCGCTATGAAAGATCAGTTGTTCACGAAAATCGTAGAGGAAGTCGCAAATAGCGATGGGCGGCTCGAATGGGCAACGTCGGCAGTTATTCCCATGAGCCCGCCCGGCGATGCCGGACACCAATCGAAGACGCTCCTCCCGTCATCTTCGACTCTTGGTCCGGGCCACGCGGCAGATTCCCATTAGCGCCAGCCCACCCTTAGGCCACCCTGAAGATTGGGGGTGGTGGGCACGCGCACACATTCGCAAGGAACGCGAATGTATTGGGCACCCGGGGTCTAGTCGAAATTTTCTGACGCAAAAACAATGGCTTCAGGCCCCTCGGCTGCGCTCGGGATTTCGGCACGCGGCATTTCGATGGAGAAGTGGAGCTGAATATTGCACAGATGTGACAGAGAATGTGCGGTTACTGCCGATCGGGCTGCCGCAAAGTTTCAGATCAGTCGGCTCGCTTATGTACCGTGCGATTGTATGGGAAGCCGGGCGCACACCGTCGTGCCGTCTGGGCTTGACGAAATGTTGAGGGTTCCTCCGAATCTGCGGATGCGTTCCTTCATCCCAGGTATGCCGACCCCGCCCTTGGGCAGCGCGTCAGCAGCGCTCTTAGCCATCGTGAATCCCTTGCCTCGGTCGATCACCTCGAGTGTTACAGAAGCGTCATTCCGATTGAGGCGAATGAGAGCGGTCTTACTGCCGGAGTGTCGATGGATATTTGTCAGTGACTCCTGAATTAGGCGAAAAAGGGTTATCTCCAACTCTGCCGGCAGGCGATTCAAGTCTGCGCAATCCAGAGAAACGTCGATCGCGCTTCGAGTGCAAAAACCATCCAGGTACCATTTCACCGCCGAAAGCAAACCCATCTCATCGAGCATAGGTGGATGCAAGAGGTAAGACATGGTTCTGAGCTGACGCGTCATCTCGTCGACAATTTTCGTCGTGTCATCGATGAGGGCGTCGGCATCGGGATTGGACCAACTCTGCTCGGACTTAAGCTGTGCAAGGTTCATTGCCAAGGCAGCAAGCAGTTGGCCTGTACTGTCGTGCAGCTCGCGGGAAATCCGGCGACGCTCTTCGTCCTGGGCCTGAAGCAGCTGACTGGAAAGTGCTTGAACCTCACGCCTCTCATGCTCCAGTTCCGCAGTTCTCAATAGAACCCTGGTTTCCAGAGCCTCATTGGCGGATTCGAGTTCTTTTCTTGCTACCTCTGCTTCGGCGGCTTGCCGACTGGCTTCTTTCTGAGCCTGTTGCATGCGGAGCAAGGCCTTTACTGTCGCCAACAACTCCATTCGGTCGACCGGCTCAGAAAGATATCCATCTGCTCCTCCCTCCAGCCCTCGTACGCGATCAGTGGAATCGACATACGATGCAGAGACATGAAGAATAGGAATGTCTCGAGTAGTCGGATCGCCTTTGAGCCGACGACAAATCTCGTAGCCATCAATATCGGGCAGGTTAATATCCAAAGTAATCAGAGCTGGTTCGCGGCGGGCCATTTGCAAGGCTTCTTCACCGGTTCGCGCTTCAATTACTTCGTATCCGCCTTCGCGCAGGTATCGGACAAAGGAATAGCGGATGGCGTCGTTGTCATCGACGGACAAAATCGTGAGCGGTCGAGCTTCCGACATATTAGTTATGGGCCGAAACTGGTTGAGTGGTTGGCATCGCATCTGTCATACCGGCCTTGTGCAATACCTGGGAGAATCTCGAGATGGCCAACTCGCGGGAACTCATAATGCTCTTCGGAATAATGTCGACCGCGCCGGTTAAGCGGTGAAAGTCTTCGTCGTCCAAGGATTTTGAGGTGTGCACGACAACCGGCAGGCGGCTGGTCCTCTCATCCTGTCGGAGTGTTTCCAGAACTTCAAATCCATTCATCCCCTGCATAACCAGATCGAGCACAACCAGAGCCGGCATACGCTCACGGATCATGCGCAAGCCCTCGGCGCCGCTGTTCGCTTCGAGAAGTTCACAGTCGCTACCTGCCAAAAGATTTCTCACCAAATATCGGGAGGCGGCATCGTCGTCAATCACAAGGATGCTTGGTTTGAGCGTCGAAGCCGTGAGCCGTTCCAACTGGTTGAGGAGCCAGTGCCGGTCTACGGGTTTGGCATAAAAGCCATCAGCGCCGAGAGAGACAGCCTTTTCCCGGTTATCCACTACCGTAATTACATAAACCGGAATATCGCGAGTCGCTGGAGCATTTTTCAGATCGCGCAGCAGATCCCAGGAGTGTTCTCCCTGAAGAAGAACGTCCAGGACAATGGCTATCGGGCAAAAGGAACGAAGGGCGTCGCGAGCCTGGGAAATGTTGTTTGCGGGGATTACCTGGAACCTCGTTCCCTTTAGATATTTTTCATAAATGAATAAAGCCTCCCGGTTATCCTCGACGACGAGAACAGGAAACTTGCTGGAATCCAGTTCTCGCTTCACCTCAGGAGCGTAAATAACTTCCGTCTGTCCCTCGAACCAAGTTGGGATTTCAACGGTAAACGTGGAACCTATGCCGATCTGACTGGCGACGTAAACATTGCCGCCAAGCAACTGGGCGAGCTTGCGCGAGAGCGGCAAGCCTAAGCCAGAGCCTTTCGCCACTTTCTGAAGCTTGCCCTCAACCTGAGTCCACTCCTGGAAGATTCGTTCCTGATCCTCTTGCCTGATTCCAATCCCCGTGTCCGCGACGGAAAAGGAAATTCTGCCGTCACTTCTCCGTGCCACGGAGACTCGAACCTCTCCGCGCTCGGTGAACTTCAAGGCGTTGGAGATGAAGTTCCGCAGGATCTGGGATACCTTCGCTTCATCGCTATAGATCTGTATGTCCTCCTCGGGATCTTCGAACTGAAGCTTGACGGAAGAGTTCTGCGCAAGCAGCGGGCGCAACATGCCGCGGAGAGCCGAAAACAAGGTGTTCACGTCAAACTGAACCGGTCGAATGGTTATCTTGCCGGCTTCGACTTTGGCCAGATCCAGAAGATCATTCACAAGGTCGGTCAGATCCTGAGCCGAAGTTTTGATGAAACGAACCTGTTTTTCCTGTTCCGGCGACAAATCTCCGTCGAGGCGGTCGAGAAGAATCTGAGTTAAGGCGGAAATGGAATTCAGCGGCGTGCGGAACTCGTGGCTCATGTTCGAGAGGAAATGGCTCTTGAGTTCAGAAGCGCGTTGCAGAAAATCGGCCCGGTCGTCAAGCTCGGCATACAGGGCTACTACTCCGCGATTGGTCTCATCCAGTTCGCGGTTGAGTTGTGCAAGTTCCTGTTGGCGGACACGGAGTTCGTCTAAGGTTCGCAGCAATTCCTGGTTCTGCTGTTGCAATTCTTCATAGGCATTCTGCGGATCCTGAGCTTCAATTTTGGTGAGAAGGGACTCGAGATCCTTTTTCTGCAGGGTAAAGGATTTTGACGGGATTTTCTTTCCGATGACGATATTTGTGCCTTTGGATGAGGTGTCAATGGTGAAAATATCCATCAAACGTTTGGCGCCAATAACACCAAGGCCCATTCCAGTCGCCGAGATATACTTACCGTCGAGAATTGCATCTATGTCCGCAATCCCCCGGCCCTTGTCCGTGACGGAAATCTGAAGAGCTGGCTCAGGACTCTTCTGAATCTGAAACTCGACCATGCCTCCGCCCGCATACTGGAAGGCGTTGCGCGCGATCTCAGAAAGAGCGGTGGCGATCCGAGTCTGGTCCTGGGTATCGAACGTCAATGCGGCTGCGATCTGACGCGCCCGTTGACGTACCAGGACGACATCGTGTTCTCTCCGGATTTCCATTCGCAGCAGATTTAAAGCCATACCAAACCTATTGATCGTTCTTGGCAATAACGACCGTTACATCGTCGCGTTCGCGATAGAAATCGCGATATAGCATCGCAGCAATGATGCTGGGATGTTTACCGGCCAGGCCAGGATAGTGGTTTAAGTCCCACTTCGAGCCCAACCCATCGGAATGCATGATAAGAATGCTGTCGTGATTCCAAGGGACCGTGAACTCCTGGAGCTTGTGCATCTGATGTCCCAGAGTGCCGTTATGGTTGGCGATTCCGCGCCGGCTTTGTCCGTCGATGACTGCGGCAGAGATGTTGCCAATTCCCGCATAGGTGAGGGTTCCGCTCTCTCGCGATATTCCTGCGACAGCGGCGGCTGCGCCCCGTGTCTTCTTAAGCGCATCATGACAATCACGCAAGATGTTCGCTGCCGAAGTCGCATGGGAATGCGCCAAGACTCGTTCCGCCTCACGGGCTGCATCGGATGCAAATGTTCCGTGCCCAAGGCCGTCTACCACCATGAAAAAGGAGCGATCGCGGGTTGCGCGGGTTCCCCATCCGTCTCCGCACACGAGTTCGCCTCGCATCGCCAGCGACACGACTCCCAGCGAAAAAGGTTGTGTAGAGTTCAGCTTCTTCTGGGGCCAAAACTCCGCGACAAGGCAGGTACCGAGCCCGGGCTTGGAATACAGATCGAAGGTCGTCGATAATCTTCGGATGCCTCCCAGACCATTGCCGTTGGAACCGTAGGTGGAATAGCCATCTTGCAGAGCAACCGCGATATTCTCGATTCCGGGGCCTTTATCGACAGCCAGGACGCGCAATCCGTGCGCTCCGTTACCAGTCACAGATTCGCACAGGATTTTGCCGTGCTGCGCGTGCTTGAAGAGATTCGTGGCCATTTCCGTCACGGCTATAGCGACCTTGCCGCAATCGGTTTCGTCCATGCCGATCGACGTGGCGCATTCCACCGCAATGCGGCGCGCCTCTCCGGCATTTGAGACATCAACGATTTCGGTGAGAAACTGCATTCCTATCTCGAACTCTATTTCCATCGAACAACTGTTACTCTTGTGCCTTCGCCCAGGCGCGACTTGACCTCAAATTCGTTGACCAATCGCTTGGCGCCGCCCAGGCCAAGACCCAGCCCAGAGCCGGTCGTGAAGCCATCTCGAAGCGCGAGATCAATGTCTGGAATGCCGGGTCCTTTGTCCTCGAAGGTCAGGCGAATTCCAACACGCGGGCCATTGAGCGTGGCCAACTCCATCTGTCCGCCGCGACCGTGGATTAGAGTATTGCGTGCCAGTTCACTTGCAGCCGTGACGACTTTTGTCTGATCCACCAGACTGAACCCCAACTTGGCGGCACTTTCGCGCACAGAACGGCGCACGGTTACGACATCCGCCTCGGAAATGACCGGCATGGTCTCAGTGGAAATAACCGCCATATTCCGTTTCCTCGTGACCGTTCATCGATTTGCGAAGAAGTTCCATGCCGGCGTCCACGTTGAGAGCTGTCCGCACTCCCTCCAATGACATGCCAAGCTCGACCAGCGTGATCGCCACTGCGGGTCGCATTCCAACAACGACGGTTTGCGCATCCAGTACTCTCGACATGGACGCTATGTTGCCCAACATTCTCCCGATGAAGGAATCGACAATCTCCAAGCTCGAGATGTCGATCAACACACCCTTTGCTCCGGTTTCGCTGATTCGGTTGGTGAGGTCGTCCTGCAGGGTCATCGCCAGGCGATCGTGCATATCGACCTGAATGGTGACGAGAAGAAATTCGCCCATCCGCAGAATCGGAATCTTTTCCATTGTTTCCCCTATTTCTCTTTTTCTTCGGCGAATTCTTTTTTCTGTTGGCGGACAAACCGGAATCCGGAACGTTGCAGCGCGACTGAGAACGCATCCGAAAGAGTTGCCTTGGTGGTGATATCGAGCAGATTGATTCCAAGATGCACGATCGTTTGCGCAATCTGCGGCCGCACTCCACTAATGATGCAATCCGCTCCCATCAGACGAGCGGCTGTAACCGTTTTAAGAAGATGCTGGGCAACCACGGTATCCACCGTAGGAACGCCTGTGATGTCGATGATCGCGACTTTGGAATTCGTTTGCACAATGGCTTCCAGCAGCGATTCCATGACGACTTGCGTGCGTGCGCTGTCCAGGGTGCCGATCAAAGGTAAGGCGAGGACTCCTTCCCATAGCTTTACTACCGGAGTCGAAAGCTCCAGCATCTCTTCCTGCTGACGCCGAATCGTGTCTTCCCGCGTCTTGATATAGGCCTCTGTCGTGTAGAGCCCCAGACCGTCGATGATCTCCGTAGCGAGCCACATTTCGTCCGCCATGGCTGTCGAGTCCTTACTCAGAGTCTCGCGAATGGCGGTGAATAGCGGCTGTTTGATAGAGAAAATAAAGGTCGCCGTTTCGCGGGCACTAAATCCCTGAAACGCGCGCGTCCGCGACACCTCGGTCAGCATTTCCCGCAACGGATCGTAGGCGGCAGCTTGAGTATTCACGCTCTGCGAAGTTGCTTGCGCCAGCAACGACAAGAATTGATGGCTCTGCGCCTGTAACTCCGACTCTTTTATAAGGTCGCTACGGCGTGTCGAGCCAATCATGTCGCGCAACCATCCGCTCAGAATCGAGTCCCGGTGTTGAGAGATGATCGAACCCAGATTGCTAGTCTTGTGATTCAAAGTCGTTGCCATATGTCTGCACTCCAGTGTTTAGATGGGAAACCGCATGATACCCCGGTCATCCGAGGCTGTTCGGCGGGCTACCAGTCCTGCGGGAGGGGCGGGTTTCCTGGATTATAGTCGAAGACCGCGCATGAAGCGGAAGGGGGCACGTGCAGTGTTTACGAATTTCGTCCTTTCTTTAGCGCGTTTTCACGCTCTTCTAGCAATCGACAGATTTCCCGGGTCAAGGCCACGAGCTTCTCGGGGTCCTGCTCCACCGCTGCCTGCTCGCAAAGTTTCAGCCACTCTTCCTTGTGTTGTTCGCCATTCATTGCTGAAGTATCTCGAATTCAGGGTAGCCCGCAGGAGAGATTCCAATCTCACATTGCTGGCCAGGAAAATCAAAGGGGGGTTCTCCTGATTATTTGGCGCCTTGTAGGGGAAAACCTGACACCCGCCATTGCTTTTCATCGCAACTGTGGATAATAGTCAACGTTGAGGCTGCTGATGTCGGAAGAGAGCAAGTCCCAGGGAACAATCCTCTACGCCGATGACACCGAGGCGCAGCGATACGCTCTTTCGCGGGTCCTGCGTCGTGCGGGGTTTGAGGTTCTTGAGGCTCGCACGGGACGGCAAGCGCTTGAAATGAGCAGCAAGCATCCAGACCTCATTGTGCTCGACGTCAATCTGCCCGACATCAGCGGAATCGAAGTCTGCAAGAAACTCAAAGCCAGCGAGGGAACAGCTAGCACGCCGGTTCTTCAGGTCTCTGCCAGCCTGGTGAGTACGGAGGCGCGAGTGGCCGGATTGGAGGGCGGCGCAGATGCCTACCTGACCCAGCCCATCGAACCGCAGGAATTGGTTGCCACCGTGCGCGCCCTGCTGCGCGTTCGCTCGACGGAAGAGCAACTCTGGAGATCTCAACTGCAATACCGTTCGTTCTTCGAGGCCAATCCACTTCCTTGCTGCGTGCTTGACACGTTCGACTTCAGAATCCTTACGGTGAATGACGCTGCCATCCAGCATTATGGCTATACCAGAGAGGAATTCACCACGATGAGCCTGCGCGATCTCGTAGTGCCGGATGAACAGCAGGGATTCCTCGCAGCTTTGGCTGAAGCTGATTCATCAAAGCATTCGTTTCGCACGTGGAGACACGTCGCCAAGAACGGAAAGGTGATGGACGTGGAGGTATTCTGGGCGCCGCTCGAACTGAATGGCAACAACGTTCGACTTGCCATCGTGCAGGACATCACTGAGAAGCTGGCCTTGCAAGTCGCTCAACATCAGGAAGAAATTCGCCGGCTTCTGCTCGACAGAGCGTTGCAGGTACAAGAGGATGAACGCCGCCGAATTGCTCGCGAGTTGCATGACGAGGCAGGACAGCTCATGACATCGCTGCTGATCGGATTGCGCAGTATCAGTGACGTCCGCCGTCTGGCCGACGCGAAGCAACAGGCCAAACGGCTGCGCGAGATTGCCTCTGGCGCTATCGATGAAATCGGCCGGCTGGCCCGTGGGTTGCATTCCAGTGTTCTGGATGATCTTGGAATCGAAGCCGCTCTTCGCCGCTTTGCTGATGAGTTCACGAAAACACACAACATTCAGGTCGATCTGGAGGTGATGACCGCCGACTTTTCTGGTTTCAATGGTGATGATCAAATCAATCTGTATCGAATCGTTCAGGAAGCGCTCACCAACGTTGCCAGACATGCGCACGCTCAGCATGTGCACATCAAATTCCAGAGTTCGGCCACCAATCTCGACGTCATCATCGGCGACGATGGAAGGGGCTTTCCCAGCACGAATAATCACTCTTCCACCCATCTCGGTATTGAAGGCATGCGACAGCGCGCAACCAGCCTGGGAGGGACCTTGCAGATTGCTTCGCCAGTTGGTGGCGGCGCGGAGGTACGTGTCAAAATCCCCCATCAAAAACCATCATTCAGAAACGAAATGGCGATATAGCTTCTTATGGTGAAGAACTCACAAATTCGCGTCCTCATCGCGGATGATCATGCAATTCTTCGTTCGGGATTGCGTATGCTCATCGGTTCCCAGCAGGACATGACGGTTGTCGCGGAGGCCCAAAACGGTGACGAGGCGATTCAGATTGCGCGGAAGATGTCACCCGATATCGTAATTCTCGACATCACGATGCCAGAACGAGGTGGGTTGTACGCGATTGATGAGATTCTGAAAAACAATCTGAGCACTCGAATCCTGCTTTTGACTATGCATGAAGAATTGGCCTACCTGCGCACAGCTCTGGCGGCAGGGGCCTCGGGCTATGTCTTGAAAAAGAGCGTGGATGCTGATCTGCTCGCTGCTATTCGCGCCGTCCATAAAGGACGTACATACATCGATGCTGAATTAGCGTCGGAATTGGTGCGACACGCCATGCCCGACGCTGGTCGCTCCAACGCCAAGCTGACTGAAGTTCTGAGCGAACGCGAATTGCAAGTCCTCAAGTTGGTAGCCGAGGGATTCAGTAGTCGCGAAATCGCTCAACAGATCTTCGTCAGCGTCAAAACTGTCGAAACGTACCGAGGCCGCTTTGCAGAGAAACTCGGTTTGACCTCACGGGCCGAGATTGTGAGATACGCCCTGGAGATGGGCCTTTTGACGACGGAGAAGTTCAGCGTACCCAAACGAAGCTAAGAAAATCAGGCATAAGATGTATTGCAGGATGACGTTTGTGCGCTCTAGGCTTCTCTTGACTTGCAAGGACTGGTGCCTGTCTCAAACCTACAGAAGCGCATAATCGACCTATCTTCTAGAGTCGTTTCAACCGACGATCTCGAAGAGTTCGAGCGAATCGCTTTTGAGTTGAAATCAGCTCTTCGCGAACACGCCGAAAGTCTCAGAAAGATGGTTGATGAAACGAAAGAGCGTCTCAGGGCGGAAAGCGCTCCTCGCACAAAAGTATCCAAACGAAAACAGGACTAAAGACCGAATGGTAACGGCCAGTTCTTGCAAACACCTCTAGCCTTATATGTCTCCCACTGCTACACTTCCAGCAATCGAATGTGGGTCCGCAGCAACTTTATTCTGAGATAGCGAATCCAGACCGGAACGTGCCAACGTAACGTTGGGGTATAAAAAGGGAGCGTGAAAGGGTTTGAGGACATCTTTCACAATTCTGGCCAAGCTGCATCGCTTGACCGCAGGCCTTCTGCTGTTGGTAATGATGGCGCCTGCATTCTCTCCATTCGCCGCGGCCAGCATTGGGTCTCCAAAGGGCGCGCATTGCAAACGCCGGCCGATGTCAGAGGCCGCGACTGACGCCGCTTCTCCGGCCCGTACTCCTGGGATGCACTGCCATGAGGCGAGCTCGCAGAGCATGGCTTCGACGTCCCGAGGTGTCGATGACGCGGCCCTCCCAATTGCTTCCTTCCGCGCCTCCAACTGTTGCTGTAACCAGCAATGCGACTGCTGTCGGAACACAAAAACCTCCGCAT
This sequence comes from Terriglobales bacterium, assembly GCA_035508395.1. Taxonomy (GTDB): domain Bacteria; phylum Acidobacteriota; class Terriglobia; order Terriglobales; family Acidobacteriaceae; genus Acidiflorens. The sequence continues at coordinate 12,701 of DATJNC010000093.1, forward strand.
GGGCGCGGCCCGCGGTAAACCATCTCGCTCTTTTCAGTCTCGTCGTCGAGCGGACGCCGACCTCGTTAATTTTCTTATCTGGGTCGGCAATCCTCCTAGCGCCTGATTCCGCACGTGCTCCTCCTCGCAGCTGATCCCTAAACAACATTTTTAACCGCGAACGCTCGTTCGTGTCCGCGAAGCTATGGACTGCGCGCCAGCGGACCGTTCTGCATCTCCGGCGCCTAATTGCGTCGAACACCATGCGTCGGATTCAGTCCGTGGCAGCCAGCTGTGCCGATGCAAGAACGAACGTCAGTACATCGGGAAGGTACATCGAGGAGAAAATGACACGTTTCAGAATCGCTTTGATCTTTACTGCTTCGATCTTGACCTCTGCCGTTCTACTCGCCCCCTCCGCCGCATTCGGCACCATCTTTGGATCAGTCCGCGGCGTGGTTCACGACCCGCAGCATCGTCCCGTCCCTGACGCGATGGTCATGCTCAAGTCATCCTCGTCGGATTGGTCGAAGAGCGCCAATACCGGCGTGGACGGCCAATTTGGATTCAGCTCTGTGCCCATCGGCAATTACACGGTAACGGTTGTCTCCAAGGGCTTCCAACAAATGCACCAGGATGTGATCGTCCAGTCAGATACGAGCCCGGTGCTCCACTTCGAACTGGCTGTTGCCGGAGTGAAGGAGACGGTTGCCGTCTCTGAAATTCCCGTGGAAGCGACCACGCAGAGCGTCACGCCGACAACAATGCTGAGTCGCCTTGATATCCAACAAACGCCAGGCGCCGACCGCACCAACAGTCTGGCGATGATTACCGACTACGTTCCGGCCGCTTACGTGACCCATGACATGCTGCACATGCGCGGCGGCCACCAGGTCGAGTGGTTGATTGACGGTATTCCCATTCCCAACACGAACATCGCGACTAATCTCGGGCCGCAGATCGATCCCAAGGATATCGACTACCTTGAAATCCAACGAGGCAGTTACGACGCCGATTATGGCGATCGCACCTACGGGATATTCAACATCGTCCCGCGAACCGGATTCGAGCGCTATCGCGAATGCGATTTGGTGCTTAGCCTCGGAAGCTTTTATCAGACCAACGATCAAATCAGTTGCGGTGGCCACACGCAGCGCTTCGCTTATTACGCGAGCCTGAACGGCAATCGCAGCAACTACGGATTGCAGGCTCCGATTGAGCAGGTTGTGAACGACGCAGCGAATGGGGTTGGAGGATTTGCCTCCTTCATCTTCAATCCCGATCCCAAGAACCAATACCGGGTCGTGACTTCTTTGCGCCGCGATTATTTCCAGATTCCCATCGATCCCGATCCCAACTCTATTACCAACGCGTACTATCCCAGTTCCGGCCTGCATGATTCAGAAACCGAGCCCGACGGCTATGTGACTTTTTCATGGGTTCACACCTTCGATCCCAAAACACTCATCACTGTTTCCCCGTTCTATCACTATAACGGCGCGGACTATAACGGTGGGCCAAACGATACTCCAGTCATCTCGACTGTGAAACAGGATGCCCATTATGTCGGCGCGCAATCGGCCGTGAGCGCGAACTTCTGGAAAAATGACGTGCAAGCCGGGGTCTATGGCTTCTATCAACACCAATACAATTACTTTTTCAACAATTACACCGACGGCACTCCGAATGTTTCGCCTTCTTCGATTGGAGTCAACGGAGGAGTCGCTGCCGAATTCATCAATGACAAAATCAAAGTGACGCCGTGGCTGACCCTGATGGCCGGAATTCGCGGGACCCAATTCAGATCCTCGGGAGGCTCCGTCTCTCAGGCGGTCTCCGAAAATGCAGCCGATCCGCGATTCGGGGTCGCGATTCGTGTGCCCAAGCTGAACTGGGTTTTCCGCGGATTCTACGGCTACTACTATCAGGCGCCGCCACTTGCCACTGCCACCCCCGAACTGGCACAACTAGGAAACCAGGCATTCTTCGCGTTCGCTCCGCTCTATGGCGAACGCGACCGCGAATGGCAGTACGGCTTGATGATCCCGCTGCACGGCTGGATGCTCGACGGCGACACTTATCAAACTTTTGCCCACAACTGGCTCGATCACAACAATATCGGTGAATCGAATATTTTCTGGCCAATCACCTGGGACTACGCTCTAATTCAAGGCTGGGAACTCACATTACGCTCGCCTCGGCTCTGGCATGGAGGCCAACTGCACCTTGCTTATGCTAACCAAATCGCCCAGGCAACGTCACCAATCACCGGAGGTCTGGTTTGCTCTCAACCCATCAATCCGAACTGCGGGCTCGATATCCCTCCGGGCCTCTCGCCGGTGGATCACGATCAGAGAAACACTCTGAACGTCGGATACAACACCGGCCTTCCGTGGCACGGTTATGGAGGCATCAACGTTTACTATGGCTCCGGCTTCACCAATGGATTGCCCGACGTGCAGTATCCGGGAGATTATCTGCCCGGGCACACAACAGTCGACCTCGCACTGGGCAAAAGTTTTGGTGAGAGATTCTCAATCTCTGCGACGGCCCTGAACATTGCGAATCGGCGCGTACAACTCGATAACAGCCTAACCTTCGGAGGTTTTCATTGGAACGACCCGCGCCAAATTTACGGCGAGTTCCGTTATCGATTCCACTACTAGAGCTTCGGCGTGGTGGATAGGTCAACTCGGGCGGTAGTGACGGGTAAAAAAGGTCATTCGTGAAATCACTCGCGGCTCAGAACCTCTATGACAATCGAGACCAGAATTTATTGGGCATAGACGATCGTTCCTGCCACAATCGTTGCCATCACCCTCCCTGTCAGTTGCCAACCGTGGAAGGGCGTGTTCCTCGACTTCGAAAGGGATTTGGTCGCGTCAAAGGTCCACTTTTTCTTTGGGTCGAAGATCGTCACGTCGGCGACGGCGCCGCGAACGAGCGAACCGCGTCCGTGCAGATCGAAGCAGCGCGCCGGGCCAGCGGTGAAGAGCTCGACAATTCGCCGCAGCGGCACTTTCTTCGCGACGTGAAGGCGTGTGATCGCGAGCGCCAGCGCGGTTTCGAGGCCGGTGATGCCAAATGCTGCGCGCTCAAATTCCATTTCCTTTTCATGGGCGGCATGCGGGGCGTGATCCGTCGCGATCGCATCTACCGTTCCGTCAGCCAACGCGACGAGAATCGCTTCCCGATCCGAGGGCGAGCGCAGGGGCGGATTCATCTTGTAATTGCTGTCATAGTCTCGCATGTCCTCATCGGTTAGCGTGAAATGGTGAGGTGTGACCTCAGAAGTGACTCGCGCTTTAGCTCGCTTGCCACGCCGAACAGCTTTCAAGGCGTCGGCAGTCGAGAGATGCGCTACATGCAACCGGGCATTGGGAATCTGCATGACCAGTTGCACATCGCGATCCACGATCGATGCCTCGGCCGCGGCAGTCATGCCTCGAAGGCCGAGCCTGAATGAGCTGGCGCCGGCATGCATCGAGCAGTTCTCGGTCATGCGTGTGTCTTCGGCATGCTGAACAACTGGAAGATTCAACTCGCCGCCCAGCATCAGGGCCTCGCGCATGATGCGATCGTCGAGAATCGGTTTGCCGTCGTCGGTAACCGCGACTGCACCCGCACCTTGAAGCGCGTCAAATTCGGTGAGCACGCCCCCCTTACTGCCGCGCGTGGCGGCCGCGATAGGAAAAATGTTGATCGTCGCGCCGCGCGCCGGCTGTTGCAGCCACTTCACCCATTCCACAGAATCGACAACAGGTGCAGTGTTTGGCATGGTGCACACCGAGGTAAAACCTCCGGCGGCAGCGGCCGCGGTTCCCGTTGCAATGGTCTCTTTGTATTGCTGTCCGGGCTCGCGCAGGTGCACGTGGAGATCGATGAAACCAGGGGAGACGATTAATCCGCGAGCGTCGAATTTGTGATCCGCATCCTTGATCTTCTTTGGGGGGGCTACCTCGGCCACACGGCCATCTTTGAGCAAGACATCCATGGGCGCATCAATCCGCGCGCCGGGATCGATCAAGTGACCGCCATGAATCAGCAGGTTCGTTTTGTCGTGAAGTTTCAAATGTTGTCCTTGAGTCGTTAGCCTCACAACCTCTCTTCCGCTCGGAAGAGAAGTTCTCACCGCATCTTCCCCATCGCGCGGGCAAGGATCGCCATGCGGGTGGGCACACCATTGTGCACTTCTTCCAAAATCCGCGCTTGCGGACCATCTGCCACTTCGCTGGTCAATTCCAGTCCGCGAATAATCGGCCCGGGATGCATCACAATTGCATCCTTCTTCGCCATCTTCAACCGCTCGGAGGTCATCTGGTAGCGCGCGATATATTCCGGCAGATCGATCTTAAGTCCGGCCAGCCGCTCTTTTTGCACCCGCAGCAGCATTGCGACGTCAGTTCCGCGCAAAGCATCTTCGATGTGCCGCGTCACACGCACACCGGGCGCAATGGTTGCGGCAATCTCCGGCACCAGTTCAGCAGGTCCACACAAAATGATCTTCACGCCAAATTTCGACAGCAGATGGCAAGCCGAACGCGCCACGCGGCTGTGAAAGATATCGCCGACGATGGCTACCTGCAGGCCCTTGAAACTTCTCTTGTTGCGCAAGATCGTGTAGGCATCGAGCAACGCCTGCGAAGGATGCTCATGTAATCCATCGCCGGCATTGACGACGGGAATGTCCAGGTGTCGAGCCATGACGTGCGGAGCCCCGGCATTTGGATGCCGAATGACAATCACATTCGCACCTACCGCGCGCACCGTGTACCCGGTATCGAGCAGCGACTCGCCCTTCTCGATGCTCGATCCGATCGCCTGTATGAGGACGGTGTGCGCGCCCAGGGTCTTTGCGGCAATTTCGAACGAGCTGCGCGTGCGCGTCGACGCCTCGTAAAAAAGCAGCAGTACGCGCCTGCCCTTGAGCAGAGGTCGTGGCCGGTCCGGATTCATCCGCCGCGCGACCTTCAAAATTCTCAGGATCTCGGCTGCTTCCAAATGCTCGATGCCGAGGAGAGAACCGCGAGCTGCGTTCATAGTCACTACTGCTTTTCCATCAACAGTACTTTCTCCGCCTCATCTACCTCACGGAGTTTCACTTCGATAATCTGATTTTCTGTCGTCTGAACCGTGCGCCCAATGAATGATGCCTCAATGGGCAGTTCGCGATGGCCGCGGTCAAGCAGCACGCATAGCTGCAGGCGCTTAGGCCGGCCCTCGTGAAACAGCGCGTCCATGGCGGCGCGGGTCGTGCGGCCCGTATAAAGCACGTCGTCCACCAATACAACCGACTTCCCCACGACCGACACGCCAATTGCGCTCTTCTGCACGACGGGCTTCACATCGAGGGTCGATAGGTCATCGCGATAGAGCGTGATGTCGAGCGTACCGACGGAGACGGGCTTCTTCTCAATTCGCTGAATGATTTTCGCCAGGCGCTCGGCCAGCGGTACTCCACGGCGGCGGATTCCGACCAGTACCAGATCCTCGCAACCGTTGTTTTTTTCAAGGATTTCGTGCGCCAGCCTGATCAATGTGCGTTCGATCTCGGAGGCCGACATGAGTTGAGCCTTCTGGTGAATCTCGGTCGAACGGGCAGGCATGCGCGTACTCATAAACGCTGCATCATACGCGTGCGAGAGGATGAGGGCAAGGATTCCCCACACATAAAACGCATAGCGTGACACAACTTCCAGCCGGAAAAATACGATCAGTACGCGTGCAACCGCCGTGCCTCGCGCACCAGGTCAGTTAGTTTGGGCAGGAAAAATTCTTCCTGCGGCGGGGAAAACGGAACCGGTGTATCAAGAGATGTAAGCCGCACAATCGGCCCATCCAGATCGTCAAAGGCTTCCTCGTTGATGATGGCGGAAATCTCTCCGGCCAGCCCTCCCGTGCGCCCGTGCTCGTGCAAAATGATCACTTTGTTTGTTTTCTTCACGGTTGCTGCGATAGCTTCGCGATCAAGAGGCGAAAGCGTGCGCAAATCAAGCACCTCGAGTTCAATGCCCTCTTTGGCCAGAATTTCGGCTGCTTCGAGTGCTGTGTAAAGCATGGCTGCGTAGGTAATCACGCTAAGGTGGAGGCCTTCCCGCGCAAGGCGAGCTTTGCCTAAGGAAACCACATAATCACCGTCGGGAATGTTTTCTTTGACCCGGCGATAGAGGTATTTATGCTCGAAGAAAACCACCGGGTTGTTGTCGCGGATCGCAGCTTTGATCAGGCCCTTGGCATCGGAGGCAGTGGCCGGGCAGACTACTTTCAGTCCGGGCGCGTGAACAAACCACATTTCCGGATTTTGCGAGTGAAACGGGCCACCATGCACATTGCCGCCGCTCGGACCACGAATGACGAGAGGCGCCGGCGCTCCCCACCTGTAGTGCGCCTTAGCCACCATGTTCACGATCTGGTTGAACGCGCAGCCGACAAAGTCCATGAACTGGAACTCAGCCACGGGCCGCATGCCGGTTAATGCCGCACCAAAAGCTGCGCCCACAATGGCCGACTCCGCAATCGGGGTGTCAATGACGCGCTCGGGGCCAAAGCGGTCGATGAATCCCTCGGTGACCTTGAACGCCCCCCCGTAGACGCCGATATCCTCGCCCAGGCAAAAGACACATGAGTCGCGCTCCATCTCCTCCTGAATTCCCTGTCGAATGGCTTCGAGATAGGAAAGGGTAGGCACGAGGGGAGTGTAGCAGACAATCGATGGCTGCCGTGGCTCGTGCTCGAAGATTCGCCGACGCTCGACTGCGACAGTACAAGCCCCTTCACGGTGTTGCGATCTCCGCTGCCGCGGACTTCAGAAGCGCCTTTGCCCGCTGCCGCGCCACTTGGCTCAGGCTTTCATCGGACGCAATATTCTCCAACGTTGGAGCCGCAGCCTGGACTTCCAGCAGTTTTCCTTGTGCTGCCATATCCTGCATTCGTTTCAGCTGCGTCGCCAGTTCCGGACTGCGATTCCGGCTCAAATAAGTCAGATTACGTCCAAACTGCAACGTGTTTTCCATTCCTTCAAACAGAGAAGTAATTTGCTGGATTAAGGTGTTTCTAGATTCATGGTAGCTGATGGAATTGTCCGTAGTTCCTTCGCGAAACTCGAGCGTGTTCTTGGACTGATTCTCGGCGACGTAGTAATTCGGAGAACCCGAGGATTGAACCTCGCTGTCAGAAAGCTGAAAGAATTTCAGTTGCTGGGCGAGATTGAAGGTGCGTTCTCGCATCGATGCCGATGCATGGAACTGCACCATATAAGGTACGCCCGTTTGTTGCTCCAAACGAGGAGAGCATTCATAAGCAGCGTCGCCAACGGAATCGATTGCGATCGAATAATATTGCGGGTGACCGCTCCAGAATGATCTCATGAACACGACAGTTGCGAACTGATGGCCATTCTTGGTTTCGAGGCGGGGAACCTGAGCCTTGGCGGGGGTCACTGCAAAAACGAAGAGTGCGACGGCGAGAATCAAGAAAAGCAAACTGTGTCCGAACGAGCGCCGGGTTGGCACGATTTGAAGCCCCGCCGTCCATTGCGCTTCCATCAACCGACTGAGATGTGCGCGCCCGACGGAAGTTTGCCAAAGATCCGTGCAAAGGTTAAGCAGCCGTCCTATGTAGGTTGCTTGGGCGGTCTCAATCCCAACTCCTTCATCACCATTTGCAGATCCTTCCACGCCTCGCCTTTCTGACGCGGATCGCGTAACAGGAAGGCGGGGTGGTAAGTGACGGCAAGTTTGCATCCATCCCAGTTGGGATCGTCGCTTCTTACTCCGGCTGGTTTGAACTCATAAAAGCGCCCCCGGAGTTGCGCCATTGATGCGTTCATGGCCAGCAGCGTTTTCGCCGCAACCGCGCCCAGCGCGACGATCACTCTTGGCTTGATGGCCGCAATCTGCCGCATCAGGAATGGCGAGCAGGTCTCGCACTCTTCGCGTTCCGGAGTGCGGTTTCCCGGTGGGCGGCACTTCACCACATTGGCGATGTAGACCTCTTCGCGTATCACGCCCATCGCTTTGATCATATTGTTGAGCAGCTGGCCCGCCCGGCCAACAAATGGCTCGCCTTGCTCATCTTCATCGGCGCCCGGGCCTTCACCTATAAACATCAGATCAGCTTTCGGATTGCCGACCCCGAAGACAATCTGCTTCCGTCCCTGTTTGTGGAGCACGCAGCGCGTGCAGTCGCCGAGGTCTTCGCGAATGAGTTTTAAGGCCTTGGTTGGGTCGCTTGTTCCCTGCTCAGGCCTTGCGGCAATCACTTGAAACATGTCTTCTTCGGCAATGGCCGGCATGCGCTGTGCGGCCGCTCTGCGTGGACTCATTTCGACCTTCAATTCCGGCTGGGAGGTTGGCAATTCTGATTCGATCGTTGCAACTGCAATAATGGCCGGGGATTGCTTATCCGCCGAAAACGGCGCGGTTCCCGCCTGATTGACTGGCCGTCGGTAGAAATCGTAGATCCCCATTTCCTGGTAGTAACGGATCCGCGCGGCCAGCGCGCGACGGACTTCAGGGTCTACCAGAAGGGGCATTGCGGACAGGATAACAAATCTGCATCAGGAGGGAAGCAGGAAGCTGAAGCTAAGGTGTGGCGACGCCACTTCGCTTGCGCATTTTCACAATCTGATCGAGAACTCGCTGGGCCACCACCCACTTTGAGGTTTCGGGAACTTCGACGACTTCATCGTGCGAGATGATCGTCACCGCGTTGCGATCGGAATCGAAACCGACGCCCTCGCACGAAACATCGTTGACTACGATGGCATCGAGACATTTCGAGGACAACTTTTTGCGGGCGTTCTCAAGAATGTCTTCGGTCTCAGCGGCGAATCCGACAACAATCAGTGGCCTCGTGCTCCGCGATGTTTTGTATCGAGCGATCTCTGCCAGAATGTCAGCCGTCGGCTCCAGTTCCAGAGTCATTGGGCCTTTGCGCTTGATTTTGTGTCCCGCGGCTAGCTTGGGGCGAAAATCAGCCACCGCCGCCGTCTTGACGACCACCGTACTTTCCGGGAGCATCTTCATCACCTCGGTTCGCATCTCTTCTGCGGTTTCAATACGGATCAATTCCGCTGCTCCGGGTGGCGTGAGGGCGGTGGGGCCACTTACCAGCAGCACGCGTGCTCCTCTGCGTAATGCGGCTTCGGCGAGCGAGTACCCCATTCGCCCGCTGGAGCGGTTTGTCAGATAGCGCACGGGGTCGATTTTCTCCCGTGTCGGCCCAGCGGTAATCAGTACCGTTTCACCCGCGAGATCCTGCAAAGCGCCAGCCGCCTCCAGCACAGCGGCCACGATGGCTTCGTTCTCGGCCAGACGTCCCGCTCCGACCATTCCACATGCGAGGTACCCAGTATCTGGTTCAACAATGCGCACCCCACGTTTGCGAAGAATTTCAAGATTCGCCTGAGTTGCGGCGTGATTCCACATGTTCACATTCATTGCGGGCGCGACGACAACTGGCGCGGTTGTCGCGAGATAAAGAGTGGAGAGGAAATCGTTGGCGATGCCCTGGGCGAATTTTGCCAGAACGTCGGCGGTCGCAGGCGCGACCAGCAGCGCGTCAATCGTCTGCGCTACTGCGATGTGCTCGATCGCTGACTCAACGTTCGCCTGCGATTCGTCCGAGCCGAACAGATCGGTAATAACTTTCTCGCCGGAAAGCGCAGCGAATGTTAGAGGTCGAACAAATTCCTGCGCCGCGCGCGTCATCACTACTTGGACCCGAATGCCGCGATCCTGCAGCAACCGGATGATCTCGGCCGATTTGTAAGCCGCAATACCACCCGACACACCAAACGCAATCTTCATAGGAAAAGAAGGCAAATGCGTTGACCGACTATTTGCCGAAGTCGTACGGCCGCAGCCTCCTATAAAATGGATGCGGCCCGGCGCACGGAAGGTTCACCGCGAAGGTCGATCACTCGCGGCTGCATGACCGCCTCAAACCAAGACCCTACGCATCCTCGCTAAACCTGGCTGAGCTCTCGCTCGCGGCCTCCACCGCGAGTTTTGGCAGCTCCGGCACCACCCATTTCACTTTGCCGGCTTTGATCTCATCCTGCGCGATGCGGCATGGCTTGCGCGAAATGGTCTCGATCACCGGAGGAGCTCCACCCTGCAGTTGCCGAGCCCGCCGCGCCGCCACCAGAATGTACCGATAGTTGCTGTCAAATCCCTCGATCAGCTTCATAGACTCTCCCTGGCACTACTCTCTCCCTTACCCGAAGTTACTGCAAGTTACCATCAGCTAGTTCGAACCGGCACCGCTCCAAACGAAGCCAAAATCGGTTGCACCTGCTTACGCGCCTGTTCAAGCCGGCAAGCTTCCGCAATCTTGAGAATCCGCGCTTCTTCGGGCGTTGGAGTCTTTTCACTGCGGATAATGCGCTCGCTCAACACGATCGCCTTCAACTCGTCGGCAGACTGCTCAATTTGATCGTTCACCAGTATATAGTCGTATTTGGAGTAATTCTCAATCTCTCGCCGGGCTGTATCCAATCGGCGCCGGATTACCTGTTCCCGATCAAGCCCACGATTCCGCAGCCGCCACTCCAGACGGTCGCGATCCGGAGGAAGAATGAAGATGCTGACCGCAGACGGCAATTTCTCTTTCACCTGCGCCGCTCCTTGCACGTCGATATCGAGAAGAAGATCGTGGCCTCGTTCCTCGCTCTCTTGCAGGAACCGCCGAGCCGTGCCGTAGTAGTCCCCCTCGCTTCCAAAAACTTTGGCGTACTCGAGGAACTCGCCGCCAGCAATCATCGCCTTAAATTCCGTTTCCGAGACGAAAAAATATTCCTTGCCGTCTTTTTCGCTCCCGCGCGGCAACCGGGTGGTGTAAGAAATCGAAAAATCGAGACCCTGCACCATTTTGAAGAGTTCGTTGACCAGAGTTGACTTCCCTGATCCCGACGGTGCGGACACAATGAAGACGATGCTCATTCCAGATTTTGTACCTGCTCCCGCGCTCTTTCTATCTCTGACTTCATCAACAATCCCGCCTCAGTGATTTTCAACGCTTCTCCCGCCAGTCCCGATGTCTTCGAAAGCAACGTATTCGCCTCGCGATTCATCTCCTGCAGCAGGAAATCCATTTTCTTTCCCACCTCGCCGCCTTGATCAAGCATGGCGACAAAATGATCGATATGGGTGTTAAGACGCACCAGTTCTTCTTGCACATCGCTGCGGTCGACCAGAACGGCGGCTTCCTGCAGAATACGATCCTTTTCTACTTGCGCGCCGAGCATCTCGCGCATCCGTGACTGGAGCCGTTCCGCGTAAGCGTGCAAGATCGTACTGCGATGGCTTTCGATGCCCTTGGCTGCCGCCCGCAGATGCTTCATGCGTTCACGCAATTCCCGTTCGATCCCTCGTCCTTCCTCCTCGCGCATCTGGTTCAAGCGGCCGAGCGCTTCGCCCACCTGCCCCATGACTGCGGTATCCAATTCTCCCCCCGATTTCTCGCCAGCCGATTCCATTGCACCGGGCATGCGTAGAACGACGTTCAAATCAGGCTCGCCGGCTATCCCAAATTCGCGGGACGCCGAGCGAAATGCCTCCACATAGCCAGAAATCATCTGCCGGTTCAGCGCAACGCCGTTAGCGCCGGATACATCAAGTGTAAGCGTTACCTCGACGTGGCCGCGCGCCAGCTGCTCCTTCAGCAAGCGACGCAGCTTCATCTCCAATCCATCCGTTTCCGACGGCAGCCGGAAGTGAAGATCGAGGAAACGATGATTAACCGACTTCAGCGACAGCGCAAATGCAAGTCGCGCGTTAACTTGCCCGCGAACTTGCGCGTACCCCGTCATCGAACGTAGGGACATAAGAAATCAGTTTCCGTTTTAACGCAGACTCAGCGATTAGTGCTTCCTAGTTAGTTGGTTCCACCTAACCACTGATCACAATCATTTACGCCTAACCACTGACCTTCTGCACGTCTGCCTCGGCAAACTGCAATTCATAAAGCCTGCGATACGTGCCCACCTTCTGGATCAACTCCTCGTGCCCGCCCATCTCAGCTATGGTCCCGTTTTCTAGCACTACAATCCTGTCAGCACGGCGGACTGTCGATAACCGATGCGCGATCACAAACACAGTACGCCCAGTCATCAGATTTTGCAGTGCCGATTGCACCAACGCTTCCGATTCGCTATCCAGCGCCGAGGTGGCCTCATCCAGAATCAAAATCGGGGAATTCTTTAGAATCGCCCGCGCGATGGCAATGCGCTGGCGTTCGCCGCCGGAGAGCCGCAGGCCCCTCTCCCCGATGATCGTGTTATAGCCGTCTGGCAAAGCGCGGATAAACTCTTGCGCATGCGCCGCTCGAGCGGCCTCTTCAACGTGCTTCAGCGAAACATGAGGCTGCCCGTAGGCAATGTTGTTCCGGAGAGTGTCGTTGAACAACACCGTATCTTGCGTGACAATGCCAATCTGCGAGCGCAGTGAGGCCAGCGTGACGTCGCGAACGTCATTGCCGTCCACCAGTATCCTGCCGGCGGTAACATCAAAGAACCGCGGAATCAAGTGCACCAGCGTGCTCTTGCCCGCGCCACTCGACCCCACCACCGCTACTACCTCGCCTGCCTTGACCTCCAGATTGATATTGTGCAGCACCTCGCGCGAATCCTCGGCATCGTCGTAGGCGAATGCGACATTTTCGAAACGTATCGCTCGTCCAAATTTCGGCAACCGTTTCGCCCCGGATTTCTCACGGACTTCGGTCTCAATATCCATGTAGCGGAAAATCTCCGAAGATGCACCGATGGCCTGCTGGAAATTGTTATTGAAGAGCGCAAATTTGCGCACGGGGTCATACAGTTTGAAGACAGCAACGATAAAGGCGAGGAAGGTGCCAGGTCTGAAAACGTGATGATTGATCGCATTACGCCCCATCAGCATCAGAAGAGCAATGGCCACCGCACCGAGTATATCCATCAGAGGAGAGCTGATCGCGAAGGCTGCCACCATACGAAGATTTGCCCGAAACAGACGGCGGGCGGCTGCCCGAAACCGTTCCATCTCCCAGTTCTCCATTCCGAAAGCCTTGACAATGCGATTGCCGGTGATGGTTTCGTGAAGAATGTTCTGAATCTCTGCCAGTTTGTCCTGTCCGCCGCGAGTCGTGGTCCGCACCTGGCGGCCGATCTTTCTCGATGAGTAAAGAATTACAGGCACAAACAAGAGCAGGACCCAAGCCAGCTTTCCGCCAAGCAGAATGACTACACCTGCGGTGAAAAGGAACGTGAAAAACTGCTGCAGAAATTCCGCCAGGACGGTCGACATGGCATACTGCACGCGCTCGACGTCATTAATGATGGTGGAAAGCAGTGTCCCAGTGGTGTGCTTGGAGAAAAATGCCGCCGAACTGCGCAAGAACGCATTGTACAAATCGTCGCGCACATCGGTGATCATTCCATAGCCGGCGTAGTTCACCAGGTAAGTGCCCATGTAATCGCAGATTCCCTTCAGTACAGTGGCAGCCACCAATGCGAAGGCAACCGCGGTCCAGGGGTTTTGGAAATGCGATGGAATCACATGGTGGAGAGAGAAATATCGATCGGTGCCGGGAAGTTTGAAAAGGTCGAGATTCTGGCCCTGCGAAGCAGGGTTGAGCACACTGTCGAAGATAGGACCGATCAGCAGGACCCGAAATGCATCCAGCAGCCCTACCCAAGCCATTAAGAAAACCGACGCCAGAAACGGCACTGAATACGGCAGCACATAGCCGAGCAGGCGGGCGAGCTGCCGGGGCTTCGTCCGCACGTTTCCCCTGCCCGACGCCACTACCGTTGTCGCCATGCGTTTAATACTCAATTTTACAGGGAGACAGCAAATTTCCGCGTCTTTGGCCCGCGTGCTAACGCCATCCCTCACTCAGGACTGTCTCGATGCACGACCTTTACCTTGTATCCCGCCTTCTTCAACCGTTCTCCAACATCTTCGGCGATCATCACCGATCGGTGCTGCCCTCCGGTGCATCCGAAGCTAATCGTCAAGTAGCTCTTCCCCTCACGCACATAGTGCGGCAACAGATAAACCAGGAGGTCAGAGATTCGATTGATGAATTCTTTGGTCTGAGGAAATGACCGGATGTATTTCGCGACCCTCGGATCGCGTCCAGTCAGCGGCCGGAATTCAGGCACAAAATGTGGGTTGGGCAGGAACCGCACATCAAAAACCAGGTCAGCATCATCGGGAACGCCGTGTTTGAACCCGAAACTTACACAAGAAACCAGAATCGAGTGTTCCTTGCCGGAAGAATGTGTGAATCGGTCGGTAAGGTGAGCTCTCAGCTCATGGACATTGAATTTCGAGGTGTCAATGACGAGATCCGCAATCGCACGTATAGCGCGCAAATGACGCCGCTCCGCTCGCAGAGAAGACCGAACCGTTGTACCCGTGCCCAGAGGATGCGGGCGCCGCGTTTCGCTGAACCGGCGCAGCAGCACCGGATCGCTTGCCTCAAGATAAATGACGCGCGTCGGAATCATATGCCGGACCGACTTCAGAATCGCCGGCAACTTCTCGAGTTGCGCGCCTTCGCGTACATCTACAACCAGGGCGGTACGCGGAATCTCCCCCGATTGCATGGCTAGTTCGGCGAATCGCGGAATCAATTCAACTGGAAGATTATCGACGCAGTAATAGCCCAAGTCCTCAAACGCCTTCAGCGCCGAGGCCTTCCCTGAGCCGCTCATGCCCGTGATGATGACTAACTCCGAGCCTTCGCGATCCCCTACGTGCGGGTGCCCCTTGCGACTCGCCATCCGCCGGCCACCATGCACTATGCCACGAGACACCATGGCGCAAATCTTAGCACTTCGCCAGAAATGCAAAGTCAACGCTTATGGTTCATCCCGATTTCGCCGATAGCGCAAAGTGGGAGCCGAGGTTGGCCGGCAACGTTGTATCTGCCTCAGGCCACTTACTCGAAGGCCACTAAGTGATCGCGGGGAGCATCTTAAGCCAGCGGAGGGGCGTGCGGTGAGCAGGAAATGAGATGCGGCGTCCATGGAATCTTCGGCCGCTTCCATGACTTGAATCAAAACCACGGGGAAAAAGGTGGTGTGGAGGGACCTAAATGG
Source organism: Terriglobales bacterium (assembly GCA_035508395.1). Taxonomy (GTDB): domain Bacteria; phylum Acidobacteriota; class Terriglobia; order Terriglobales; family Acidobacteriaceae; genus Acidiflorens. The sequence goes on from DATJNC010000093.1 coordinate 27,768, forward strand.
CCACTGAAACATCGCAGCAGGTAATGGCGCTACTGAAAGAACTCTCGATTCTCAAGGAAATCGATACTAAATTGGAGGTAGATTCGGCCGAATCCCACCCGGAAGAGCATCAGCTTCGTCAGCAGAGGAAGCAGGAAATCCTACAACAAATCAAGACTCTCGCCGAGCAAAAGAAAAACGCCGATGAGATCTCTTCTTAATGCCTGAAAGCAAGCCTCTACCCTGTCGGGTGGATCTTCGGCGTTGTCGGTGGCCTACACTGTTCTTGCCACGGGAACCGACTTCCCCCACACCTCGCGAGCGGTTTCGGCCACCAGTCGCAGCTTCGCTTCCTGGTCGGCCATCGTCACCAGATTTCCTTCGATCGTCGACGCAAACCCGCATTGCGGACTCAACGCCAATCGCTCCAGCGGAATAAATGCCGACGCGGCTTCGATTCTTTGTTTCAATTCGTCCTTACCTTCCAGTTGCGCTTTCTTGGAACTTACCAGGCCCAGCACTACGCCTCGGTCTTCCGGCATCTGGCGCAGCGGTTCGAAACCGCCCGATCGCTCATCGTCATACTCGAGCAAGAATCGCTGAAATTTTGTATTGCGAAACACCCGCGTGATAGGCCCGTAATCGCCCGAAGCATAAAACCGGCTCTGGTTGTTCCCCCGGCAAAGGTGCAGTCCGAAGATGATGTCCGGGTGATCTCCAATGACAGCATTGTCCAACTCGATCGAAAGGTCGAGCAGCCGGTCCGGATCGTTTCCGCGCTGCCGATAGCCTTCGCGCAAGTCTGGATCAAGCAGCGCCGTATATTGCGGGGAATCGATCTGAATATACGTGCAGCCCAGCCGAATCAATTCCTCAACTTCGTCACGCAGGATGTCAACAATGTCTGCCAGATATGCATCGACGGTGGCGTAAGCTGCCGCCGATTTCTTGTTGTCAAAATATGCCGCCGCCTGCTGCGCACTGATGATTGTCGTTTTTGATGGATGCTTCGTTCTTGCCCGCAAATAAGTGAACTCTTCAGCGCACAGTGGACGCTTGCGCCTGAGCTTGCCCACAACCACCGGTCGCGGCAAAACCATCGCTTCGCCTTTGTCGTTCTTAAAGGGAATCGCCCAGCCGCCGTATTTATCGAAGCCTTCGACCGCGTCGACGAGGTGTCCGAAGAAAGCGTAACGTCTCACTTCCCCGTCGGTAATCACTTCCATGCCGGCGCGAATTTGCGTTTCCACGCATTCATCCACAGCTCGGTCTTCAATCGCTTTGAAGGAAGCATCGTCGAGTTTATGATCCGCATACAGATCGCGCGCTTCTTTCAAATAGGCTGGACGCAATAGACTTCCGACAGTATCACTGCGATGCACAAGCACCCCCAATTGTTACTGAGCGACGTAATCATCTGATATTCCCCGCGCCCAAAAGATTCAATCGAGCGCCACCCCCACGAAGCTGGCGCGAGTGGCCATCACTTTAATTGATCCCTGAGCATTCCCACAACCCCAAACCGCCCGCCGGTCAGCCGTTTTGGGCTAACACCCTACGGTTTCCTCTCGCCATCCGCCTTCACCGCGCCCTTACTCTCATTCAGCGTTTGGTTCGCGCGAAAGATCACATAACTTCGAATCGCCGCCGCATCCTGCTGCGACACCTCACTCCCAAACCCCACCATGCCTTCAGACTTCAGCAATCCATCGCGCACAATCGCGAACCATCGATCATTCTTAAGATACGCGGAGTAGCGCAGATCCGGCAGCAGCCCTCCGCTCACGGCCACATCGCCGTGGCACTCGGAACAGAAGCGCTGAAAGACTTCTTCGCCCCGATGAATCTCCGCTGCGCTCGCCGTTGATGGCGGCGGATTCAACTCCGGCGTTTCCATCGGCGCTAACGGCGGCAGCTTCGCCGTGCCTCCGATCTTGAACGCGAGCATCCGGCTCACATTCCGCACGTGACCCGATTTGAACGAAACCTCGCCCGCAACCAGCGGAAACACTCCGCCCCAACCCGCCAGCACCGCGACATACTGCTGGCCATTCACGGTATAACTCACAGGCCCTGCCATTACACCCGTCTGCGCATCAAACGACCATAACTTCTCGCCCGTGTCTGCCCGATAAGCCTCGAATGTTCTCGCCGCTGTACCCTGAAACACCAGATTCCCTGCGGTAGCCAGTGTGCCGCCGTTCCATGGGCCCTGGCGTTGCACGGCCCAAGCCAGTTTCTGCTCAACCGGATTCCACGCCACCAGCCTCCCTTTCACGCTATCGAGAATCGCCTTCTTGATTTTCGGGTCCTGTGGCAATTCTGCCGCGATCATATCGATTCCGTAATTCGGCGCCTCGGTTTTCAACTCAAAATTCTCCGGCGCTTTGAAGTTAAACCCAACGTCGTTCACCGGGATGTAAACCAGCCCGGTCAGCGGACTGTACGACATCGGCTGCCAGCTATGGGCGCCAACCGGGCCGGGAACAATCGGTGGCGAATTGCCTCGCGGATAGCGCGCCGTCGCGCTTTCGATCGGCCGCTCAGTATTCATGTCGACTCCCGTCGCCCATGTGATGGAGATGAACGGCTTCGCCGATATCAAAGTGCCGGTTTCGCGATCGATGACATAGAAAAATCCATCCTTCGGCGCATGCAGAATAACCTTCCTGTTTTTTCCCTCCATGGGCAGGTCCGCCAGCATGATCTGCTCGTCGGAATCGTAGTCCCAATCATCCGAAGGAACTTCCTGGTAATGCCAAACATATTCTCCCGTGTCCGGCTTGAGAGCCACAATGGAGCAGGTGAAAAGGTCATCGCCATTGCCGCGATATTGTTCGTTCCACGGACCGCCATTGCCCACGCCAATGTACACAAGGTCCAGCTCGGGATCGTACACAATCGTGTCCCAAACCGTGCCTCCTCCGCCGTTCTTCCACCACTCACCGCTCCACGTCTTGGCAGCCCGTTCCAGCGCCGGCTGCTCGAATGGCTTGCTCGGATCTCCTGGCACCGTGTAGAACCGCCACGCCAACTTTCCAGTCTCCGCGTCATAAGCCGATACATATCCGCGCACGCCGAATTCGCCGCCGCCATTTCCAATCAGCACCCTTCCCTTCGCAATTCGTGGCGCGCCCGTGATGGTGTATCGCCACTTCGGATCAATCGTCAGCTCCTCCCACACAACTTTCCCGGTAGCCGCCCGTAGCGCGATCAAGCGTCCATCGAGCGTCGCGACGTAAACCTTCCTGTGCCAAATCGCCACTCCCCGGTTCACCACATCGCAGCAGGCGTTCACTCCCCATGATTTTGGCACCTTGGGATCGTATGACCATAAGAGCGCGCCTGTGGCCGCATTCACCGCGAACACCTTGCTCCACGCGCTTGTAAAGTACATCACTCCATCGACCACCAGAGGCGTTGCCTCCTGCCCGCGCCTGGTATCGAGATCGAAGTACCAGGCCAGACCGAGCTTGGCGACGTTGTGATCGCTGATTTCCTTCAGTGGACTGAATCTCTGTTCGCTGTAGGTGCGTCCATACGTCAACCAGTTGCCCGGCGCATCATTGGCGTGGACAATCTGAGCGTCGCTTACATTTGCCGGAGAGACTTGCGTTGTCGCCTGCGGTCCCTGTGATTGCGCGCCTGGCCACAAAATCAGAACAGCTGCAACGCTCATTCCCAGGCCCCGCATTCCTCTCCTTTTGCCGCGCTCAGCCCGCGAACTTGCGGAAAAGCGGCTTGATTGCCGGAAGTCTACCACTCGAAATGAACCCTGCGAATAGGCACCCCGACGATACCGCTACCGGATTGGGGCAGGGCACGGCTTTAGCCGTGGCAATTAGGCTTTCCAGGAAACCAGGACTTTAGCCCCTGTGCGCGAGAGGCGTCATACCTTCAACTTTGTGTAATCAATTTCCCGATCTCTTCACTTCCACAATCAGCATGCTGATTTCCCGCGGCCCCAGATTCTCAACCGTGTGCGGAGGCAGTGGCGGCATCCATTGCGCGCAGGGGACGCGCGGCAATTCGCCAGCCTTACGGCTATCGAACAGAACCTCGCCGTGCTCATCCCGGCGAATAAAATGGCTACAGCTTTGTAGGTACGCAACTCCGCTCCATCGATGTGTGTGGAGCGGAACAATATCTCCTGCCGGAATCGTGGTCAGCAGCACGCGCACACGATCGTCCTCCAGCAAAAGCGTATGGTGCTGCGGAGCGGCCACCAGCGCATCCAGCGAATCCGGCCAGGGCCAGCTTTCAGAAATTGTCGAAATCTCAGTGTCGCTCACGGCTCGCTCCTCCAAACCCAAGCCCATAATCCTTATTCAAATTGCGCTTTCGTGGTCGCAAACGCTCGCGACACCATCTCTTCCAGCGGTTGTTTTCGCAGCTCCGCCGACAGCACTTCGATTCCCCACGGGCCTTGATATCCAACCTTCTCTAAGCACCGCACAAATCCCTTCACATCAAATTCACCCTCTCCGCACAGGCGACGATGATTGATCGTATCTTCGTGAAGGCTCCACGGAGCCTGGAAAGTTCCGTCATTCAGTTCCACGCTGATCACAAATTTACGTGGCACGCGTGCGATTTCATCGTACGGAATGCCCAACTTCGCCATGTGCCACATATCGAAGGCAATTCCGCCATTCGGCTGCCCGGCGCCCCGCACCATCTCCAACGACTCGCCGAGCGTTCGGATCATCGCAAACGGCATCAGCTCAAAACCAATTTTTGTTCCATGCTCAGCCGCCTCTTTGCAAAGCGCCGCGAACGATTCCACCAACTTATCCATCGGACACTTCTCTTGAAAGAAATCTCCCACCTTCACGTGGTACGCGCGAAGAACCTCCGCTGCTTCAAACAACATCCTCTTGCGCACATCGGACTGCTTCTTGCGCTCCCCTTCAAGAAACCAGTCCAGCAGAAATTCCAGCTCCACATATCGAATGCCGTTATCATCGAGAATCTGCCGCATTTCGCGCAGCGAATGTTTTTTCTGCACGTGCTCGAGATCGGCATGCCAGATGCCAAATCCTCGAAATCCCGACCGCGCCGCCGCTTCCACGCGATCCTTAAAATCGTACGGACTATACTCATGGTCCGTATGAGGGTCTGCGCCGGAGATCGTCCAATAGGAAGCCAGCAGATCGATATCAGTTTCCATTGTGCTCCCACGCCGAGTAAGAACCCGAAGCTAACCCAAGCCTTCTATCCCGTCAACCTGCATTCATGTGATAGCACTCGATCCGGGAAAACGAACCTCCATTTCACGCTTCTTGACGCTGCTCTCGCGTTTGTGTAACGCTACGCCCCATCCGTGATTCGCGTCTCGCATCTCTCGATTCGCCGGAAAGGACCAGCACCGCTATGCGGCTAGTGGACAGCCTGAGCACCACGGCGAGAATGGCCGCGCTTTTTTCCGACGAATCGATCCTCAAAGCGATGCTCGCCTTTGAAGTCGCGCTTGCTCGGGCCGAAGCCGGCCTCGGGATCATTCCCAAGGCAGCCGCTGCCGCAATCGAAAGCGCCGCCCGCCCGGAGTTCTACGATGCGGAAACGACCGCCTCTGCCAGTCTGCGTTCTGGCACGATCAGCATTCCGTTCGTTAAAGCGCTCACCGAACAGATCCGAAAAATCGATTCCTCGGCCGCTGGCTTCGTGCATTGGGGAGCGACCAGCCAGGACGTCGCCGATACCGCTCTTGTCCTTCTACTCAAAGAGGCCAGAGAAATTCTGCAAACCGATTTGGGGCGCCTTGAAGATTCGCTCCGTCACCTCTCAAAAACCTACGCCGCTACTGTGATGTTGAGCCGAACTCTTTTGCAAGCGGCCGTACCCACCACTTTTGGGCTTAAGGTTGCCGGATGGCTCGGAGCCGTTCGCCGCGATCACGCACGCATCAATGACGCTTTCGACCAGACGCTCATCCTGCAATTTGGCGGCGCCGGCGGGACTCTTGCCTCACTCGGTAACAAGGGAATCGCCGTGGGTCAAGCTCTCGCCCGTAAACTGTCGCTTTCTTACCCTGATGCTCCGTGGCACACTCATCGCGACCGCCTCGCCGCTCTGATGTGTTCTCTCGGGGTGCTGGTTGGTTCGCTGGGCAAGATGGCTCGTGATATCAGTCTGCTCATGCAGAACGAAGTGGCCGAAGTCGCCGAACCCATCGCCGAGGGACGCGGCGGTTCCTCTGCCATGCCCCACAAACAGAATCCCGTCGGCTGCACGCTGGCTCTGGCCGCCGCATATCGCGTTCCTGGCCTGGTCAGCACGTTCCTATCTTCGATGGTTCAGGAGCACGAGCGCGCCGCCGGCGGCTGGCAATCGGAGTGGCCGACCATCAGTTCGATTGTGCAGGAGGCCGGCCTCGCAGTCGCCTCGATGGCAGAAGTCGCAGAGGGACTTACTGTAAACGGCGATGCCATGCGCGCCAACCTTGACGCCACGCGCGGAACGATTTTTGCCGAGCGAGCCACCGTCCTCCTTTCCGAAAAGTTGGGCCGTGAGGCGGCATCCTCGCTGGTCGATCGAGCGATTGAAGTGAGTTCCACCGAACGCCGAAATTTTGTCAACGTCCTCGCCGCGATACCCGAAGTAAGCATCGCGCTCGAAGCCGCCACATTGCAAGATTTACGCTCGCCCGAACACTACCTTGGTGTCGCTGAGCAATTCCGCCGTAATCTGCTCGACGAGCGTGAGTTCAGCAAACGCCTGGTCGATGGGCACATGCCCGAAAAACAAGCGTCCGCTCAGAAAAAATCTACTGGCTCAGCCGCCAAAAAAGGCAACAAATCCTGATATGCCGTTTCTCACCTTAAAGAAACCGACCATCTTTTATCGCCTCGAAGGCAGCGAAGGCAAACCGGTGCTCGTGCTGTCGCATTCCATCGGCACTGACCATGGCATGTGGGAACCGCAAATCGGCGACCTGATCGAGCATTTTCAGGTTTTGCGCTACGACACTCGCGGTCATGGCGCCTCCGATGCCCCCGCCGGCGACTACACCATCGATCAATTGGGCGAAGACGTCCTCGCCTTGACCGATGCATTGGGCGTCCGCAAGTTCGCGTTTTGCGGGCTCTCTCTCGGCGGCGCCATCGGCCAATGGCTCGCAACTAACGCTCCAGTGCGCATTGATCGTCTCATTCTCGCCAACACCGCGCCAAAATTTGGCTCGCCTGAACAATGGCAAACGAGAATCCGCATGGTGAACGAGGGCGGCATGAGTTCGATCCTCGATCTCGCGCTCCAGCGTTTTTTCTCCAAAGAATCAGTTGAGCGCGGCAATCCCTATGTCGGAGCGATTAAATCCATGATTCTGGGAACGAATCCCATCGGATATGTCGGCTGCTGCGCTGCTCTTCGAGATTTCGATTCCAACGCCGTTCTCGAAAAAATTTCTGCGCCAACCCTCATCATCTCCGGCCATTGCGATGTCTCCACTCCCTGGGCCGGCAATGGTGAAATACTCGCCAAGAAAATTCCCCATACATCCAGTGTCCAACTTGACGCCGCCCACCTTTCGAACCTCGAGCGTCCGCAAGCATTTTCTTCCGCGGTTCTCGAATTTCTTCTCGCGGATCCCGGCACCGTCAGTGACCCGCTGCAAAAAGGTTTCGCCATTCGCCGTGCCGTCCTCGGCAATGAGCATGTCGATCGCGCCATCGCTAATACGAACGACTTCAACCGCGAATTTCAGGATCTGATCACTCGCTACGCGTGGGGAACAGTCTGGACTCGCCCCGGCCTCGACGTTCGAACGCGCAGACTACTGGTCCTGGCGATCACCGCCGCTCTCGGCCGCCACGAAGAATTTCGCATGCACCTGAAAGCCGGACTGAAGGCGGGTCTTGAATTATCGGATGTGAAAGAAGTGCTTTTGCAGACTGCGATCTATGCCGGCGTTCCGGCCGCCAATACTGCCTTCCAGATCGCACGCGAAGAAACCGAAACCAAGAAAGATTCCCGACTCTGAGCGCAAGGCCGGCTCAAGGAAAGAACCAAGAATGTTTGCATCGCTATGTCTAACCTCTAGCCTCGTACTTCATTCCCACTCCATCTGCAATCCCACATAATTTTCCGCCAGCGTCATTGCCGCCGAATGCGAACTGGTCACATAGTCAAGTTCCGCTAGTTGTCTCCTCTCATCAAACGCATTCCCATCCGGAAAGCGATGCAGCATCGACGTCATCCACCACGAGAACCTCTGCACCTTCCAAACCCGGCGCAAGCAAATTTGGGAGTACTGATTCAAGAGATCCTCGCTTCCCGTCTTGTAAAACTGCGCTAACGCTCGTGCCAGCACCTGCACATCCGCCACGGCCAGATTCAGCCCCTTCGCCCCCGTTGGTGGCACAATATGCGCCGAATCGCCAGCTAGAAAAAGCCTTCCATACTGCATCGGCTCAACCACGAAGCTTCTCATTCCCGTCACGCCTTTTTGCAACACAGGTCCTTCTGTCAGCGCCCATCCATCCGAAGCGAGCCGCAGCTTCAGTTCCTGCCAGATGCGGTCGTCACTCCACAAGGTCAGATCTTCATCCGGCTTGCATTGCAGATACAGGCGCCCCACCTGCTGACTGCGCATACTGAGCAGCGCGAACCCGTGGTCGTGATAGCAATAAACCAGTTCCTCTGCCGAAGGAGGCGCATCCGCCAAAATCCCCAACCACCCAAACGGATATTCCCGCTCATACTCTGTTAGAACTCCTGTGGGGATGCTGGGTCTGCAGATGCCGTGAAATCCATCACAACCCGCAATAAAATCGCAGGCGAGTTCATATTCTTCTCCATCTTTTCGATATTGAATTTTCGGCTGTGTAGTAGCAAAATCCCGCGGTTTAACATCCTCGACCTCAAACAATGTCTGGCCACCGGCGGCGATCCGCGCTTCATTCAAGTCTTTTACAACTTCGGCCTGCGCGTAGATCGTGATGCCCTTTCCGCCGGTCAACTCGCGAAAATCTATCCGATGCGCCCGTCCGCGAAACCGCAGTTCAATTCCATAATGAACTAATCCCTCTTTCTTTAGCCTGTCGCCCAGTCCCATTTCGCTCAACAAATCCACCGTGCCTTGCTCCAGCACGCCAGCGCGCACCCGTTCCTGCACATACTGCTGGCTGCGGTTCTCGAGCACGACAGAATCGACGCCTGCGAGATGCAGAAGATGAGAGAGCACCAAACCTGCCGGCCCTGCCCCTACGATTCCAACCTGGGTACGTGACTTCAACACCACAGAACCTCCTGCAATGGTCCGCTGGCGTGGCTAATCCTCGGCTGTAACCCCCGCCTGAGCACGCAACTGTCCGGTAGATGATTCTCCAACCGCAATACTGTGCGCTTTGATTGCCGTTTTCTGCAAAGATAGCGCGATGACAAAAACAAGTCCGCTTCCAGCCGCCGCCAGCCACATGGTTAGCGACAGCCCGTATTTCTCAGCCAATGTGCCAGCCAGGAATGGCGCCAGCGTGCCTCCCGCCAGCTCGCCGACCAGAGTGACTAATCCGATCGAGCTCGCGTGGAATTGAGCAGGAACACTCTCGGTCGGCACCAGAACCATGACGAGACTCGCCATCCCCTGGCCGGTGTTCGCGACAAAAACGATCGCCGCCAGTAGCAGTGGATACATGAATAACGCCGGCGCAAGAAAAGCAAGGGGCACGGCGGCCGACATCACAGCCGCCAGCAAAAGGATTGGTTTTCGCCCGACGCGGTCAGAGAGAGCGGGAAGTAGGAATCCAAGGAAAAAACTGCCAAGACCGCTTGCGCCTAATAGAAATCCGGCCGTCGTTGCCGGTTGATGAACCACCTCGGTAATGTACAAAGGCGCAAATACATTCACTGCAAACAACCACGACATAAAACCTGTAGCACCAATACAGCAAAGCCAGATATTTCGGTGTCCCAGGAGCGAGACATACTCAAACCACGATGGCCGTTGCTCATGTGTGCTTCCAACAGAAGGCTCATGAACACATTTCCAGATCAGCAGGCCGGTCACGATTCCGGGAATGCCCGCAGCCACGAAGGCCCACCGCCATCCCCAGTGCGCTGCAACTTGGGTCGTCAACACCGGAGCCGCTGCCAGACCAACGAGAGCAGCGGCGCTGACCACAAGGCCGATGTTTCGTCCTCGCTGGCTTTGTGGCGATGATTCCTCAATCAAGGCCGTAATCGTCGACCATGTTGGACCTCCCGCAAACCCCATCAGAGCTCGGAGCAGCAGCAGCTGGCGAAAAGTGTGCGCCGAGGCCGACAAGCACGCGAGCATCGCAAACAGAAGTACGGCGGGAACGAGAATCGCTTTGCGGCCGACTCGGTCCGAAAGCGCTCCAAGTAGGAACGTCGAAGCGGCCCAGGAGATGGCAATTGCCGATGCGAGAGTTCCGATCTGTCCCGGCATCAGATGAAACTCCGGCGCAAAGTATGGCGCCAGATACATTTGCGACATGCGGCCAAGAAAGACAAGGCCCCAGGTAAAAAACAGAATCGGAATAAGAGTATTCTCGTAGCGACGAGAGCTATCCATGCCGCTGCATGATAGCAAACAAGTGGGCGATAAGCTGCTTTGTCATGTGTTTGTTCTATGCGCGTTCAACGAGAGCATGCGAGGAGGAATCATGAAATCCGCTCAGACACTTGCAGTTCTCATACTGCTTGTGGCGGTCTGTTCCCGGCAGACACTCGGAAAGGAATTCGCAGAAAATCTCGCCACAGAACAAGCCGTCGGTCAACTCGAAGTTGTAGCCATATTCAATGGTCCCATGCCCACGGGTGTCACTGTCGCCAATAATGGCCGTATCTTCGTGAATTTTCCCAAGTGGGGAGACAACGTCGAATACACCGTCGCCGAAGTCAAAGACGGCGAAACCGTACCGTATCCCAACGCCGATATCAATCGTTATGTCGAAGGCGACAATCCTTCGGACAAATTGCTTTCCGTGCAGAGCGTCGTCGTCGATCCCACCGGTAATCGGCTTTGGATTCTCGATACCGCCAGCTTTTCCTTTGGACCGGTGAAGTCCAACGGAGGAAA
>DATJNC010000094.1:0-13217 GCA_035508395.1 Terriglobales bacterium
CCCTCACAGACCTTCACCCACAACCCACGCGACAATACTCCCGCTCGACCACGCATGCGCGTCGGTCCGCTCAGAGCGCGGGTGTTCGGTCCCCGGAGGCTTATTAACTCTTTGATAAACCGAATGCCCCGAGATAATCAGTGGTAATTATTCGAATTTCCCCCCTTCAACGCCCGGCAAAATTTGCAGAAATTGGCCGGAAATGGGCGTTCTCGTCAACCTAAGTCCTTATTTTAGAAGACTTTGGTGTTAAGTTATTATTTTTTCAATACTTTCCGCGAATTCGAGGGGGGAGGGGGGGGTAGGATCCGTGTTATTTTTCTGGTTACTAAGGGGCCGCTCTCGAAAAGGCCTTGCGCCGACGCAACCGTCTACGCAGCCTTGAGCGTTAACCTTCCCCGCTCACCCTTTTCCACATATCCCCACGGCACTTGGTCGTCGTGCGTAAAAACAGTCAACCAGCGCTCGGGAATTGCCTCAGCATAGTACTTCTTCTTGCTCTCAATCGTAGTGAGCGGAAACAGGTCGAAGGCCATCACCCACGTCAGGTCAAGGTGATTGCTGGTTGGGATCAAATCGGAGATATAACAGGCTTTTTTCTTGCTGCCGCCGCTGCCGCTTTCGACAATCACCGCCTGCATGTTCGCCGTGTGACCGGGAAAAACTTTGACTGAAATTCCAGGCACGATTTCGCGATCGCCGTCGAGCAGAATCATCTGCCCGCTTTCGACAAGCGGATCGTAGTTCGGGCTCATGTAGCTGATGGCGTCGCGCTCGAGTTGCAGGCGGCCATGTTCCCACTCTTTGCGCTGCACGTAGTAAGTAGCCTTGGGAAATGTTGGGACAATCGCATCTCCACGGCGAATGGTGTTCCAGCCGCAATGGTCGAAGTGAAGATGAGTGTTGATAACGATGTCGATGTCTTCGGGGGCCAGACCAAGCGTATGCAGATTGTCGAGAAGCTTCGCTGGTTGCTTGTAGATCTGCACCAGCTTGTCGGAGAGCTTGTTGCCGATCCCAGTTTCAACCAGGATATTTTTTTCGCCCGTGCGAATGAGTAGAGAATTCAAACCTGCATCGAGCCGGTTCTGGTCGTCGGGAGTGACCTTCTTCGACCACATGGTTTTCGGCACCACCCCGAAAAAAGAACCAGCATCAAGGAAGTAAGTGCCATCGGAAACGATGGTAAGTTCGAAATCGCCAAGGGTTGTGCCATGCATCGGGGATTCGGCTCCAGCAGAGTTTCAGTTACAAGCTCTCAGCTTCAGGCTCCATGGAAAACTCTCGCGAGTTGGATTTCGATATTGGCCCCGAAGTTTTACCTTGGAGCTTGGAGCTGACAGCTACTTCAATTCCTTCTTCCAGAAATCTTCCATCATGCGAAACAGATGAATGCGCTCGGCTGAGCCGTCGATTCCGTGAGTTTTGCCCGGATAAACCATGAGACGAAACTGTTTTTCGGAGCGGATCAGCGAATCGATCATCTGAATCGAGTTCTGGAAATGAACATTGTCGTCACTGGTGCCATGAACGAGCAATAGCGAGCCGCTCAAACTGCCTGCAGCTCTTACCATCGAGTCGTCGTAAGCGCTCGCATTCTCTTTCGGCAGTCCCATGTAGCGTTCGGTATAGATCGAATCGTAATCGCGCCAGTTTGTGACAGGAGCGACCGAAACGCCAGCCTTGAAGCGGGAAGAATGTGTCATTGCAAAGAGCGTCATCGAACCGCCATTCGACCATCCCCATATTGCAGTGCGAGCCGGATCGAGTTGCGGATACTGCTGGTAGAGCTGTTCGAGTGCGGCGAGTTGGTCTTTCAGTTCGACCGCTCCGAACTGACCTTTGATGGCAGCAGAGAATTTCCTGCCACGATTCGGCGTGCCTCGATTGTCCACCGAAAATGTGGCGAATCCCTGCCGCGCGAGAATCTGATGGAATAACGCTCTATCAGCCTCAGAGTTGCTTCCCCAAGCGTTCTGCACGATCTGTCCCGCTGGTCCGCCATAGATGTAGACGATGAGCGGAATGCTCGCGCTTGCAACGTCTTTCGGCGGCAAGAGCAGCGAGCCATAGAGCACAGTTCCGTCATCTGCCTTGCACTCGAGTTGCGTTGGCGTGAGCAGATCGTAAGCGGCAATGCTGCGGCCTTCCCAGATCTTGGTGCACGATTTCGTGGAGTCGACTTCGCCAGTTGCGCAAACCGAGACACTCGGCGGAACAAGCGTCGCAGAATGAGTCAGAACATAGTGCTTGCCGTTCCCTGCGAAAGCGGCCTCATTCTGGCCTGGCTCAGCAGAAACAGCCTGCATCGCCGATCCATCGAGCTTTACGGAGAAGATCTTTTGCTCTCGCGGATCATCTTTGTTGGCGGTGAAGAACACGGTTTCGGAATCCGAGTCGACGCCGTTAATGGAGAGAACTTCGTAGTCTCCGCTTTCGAGCTGGCGTTCGAGCTTGGCATCCGCTGAAAGTGGATCGCGGGAGTTGAAGCTGTAGAGATAAATGTGCGTGTGGCCGTCGCGCCAACTGGTCCAAAGGAAGCGATCGCCAGACTTGAGGACACGAAAGTCGTCGTTGACTTCGACCCATGCTTCGGGCTCAGATTCGGTGAGCACTTTGCGTGTCTTGCCGGAATGAGCGTCGATGAGGTACAAATCCAGTCGATCCTGCTTGCGATTCAGGACTTCGGCCCAAGCGAGACCTTCGCGAATCCAACCGAAACGCGGAATGTAAATGTCATCGTCGTCGGTGAGCTTGATCCAGCGCGGCTTGCCGCCATCGGCCGATACAACGCCGAGACGCACGATTGGGTTAGGATCTCCAGCTTTCGGATATTTCTCGGAGTCGACGTGAGGATGAGTCGGAATCCAGTCGACGATGGGATAAGTCGGAACGTGAGTTTCATCCATCTGCAGGAAAACGATGTCGTGGCCTTCGGGCGACCAGAAGAAGTTGCTGCGAACGGAAAGCTCCTCAGCGTAAACCCAATCGACCTCACCATTCAGAATGTCGTCATCTTTATCCTTGGTTGTATCCTTTTCCCTTTCCCTTTCCTTCTTCTCGAGCGGAATGATCGCGCGTTCGCCTTCGTCTCCGGAAACGGGGCGCGAATACAGGCTGTGCTTGCGCACGTAAACAACGCGCTTGCCGTCGGGTGAAAACTTGGGATCTTGAACTGGATCGGATGATGAAGTGATTTGCACGCCAGTACCGGTTTCGACGGTGTAATACCAGAGCTGTCCCTGAGAATCGAAGAGCAGGTGCTTGGAGTCAGGCGACCAGACGTAGTCGGCAATGTGGTAACGAGTGAGCCGCTCCTTTTCGCGCTCGTCATGAATGGAGTTTCTGGACGGGTCGAGTTGGGCGAGTTTCCCTTCGCTGACCAGGACCTTCTTTTCACCCGTGGTTGTGTCATAGAGCCAGAGTTCGCCGTGCTCGCCGGAGTCGTCGCGCTGGACAAAGGAGAGCTTGGTGCTGTCAGGGCTCCACTGAATGGTTTCAGGAGCGCGGCCGGTCAGGCCGCCTGAGGCGAAGATGGCTTCCAGGTTGAGCGATTTCGCGGGTGGAACGGCTGGCGCGGACTGGGTTTGCGCGGCTGAGAGGAGACCGAGAGAGAGCACCAAAACTAGAAGGGCGGGACGATTCTTCACGAACGCACTCCGATTGTAAGCGTGCCGATTCAACAACTGTCACAAAAGGAATTTAGAGTTTACAACGGGCGGTCAGTTCGAGGCGTGGGGTACGATGGCCTGCATTTCCGGACGGACCGGATGTTTGGCTTCGTAGGCAGCAATGGCGGATTCATGCTCCAGGGTGAGGCCGATATCGTCCAATCCGTGCAGCAGGCAGTGATGAGCAAAGTCGTCGATATGGAATTTGGCGGAGAAACCGTGATTGTCGGCGATCGTGCGATTTTCGAGATCGACCGAGAGTTCGTAATTTTCGATTTCGTGCGCGCGCTTCATGATCTGCGCGACCTCGTCATCACTGAGGCGAACCGTGAGCAGGCCGTTCTTGAGACTGTTATTAGCAAAAATGTCGCCGAACGAAGAGGCAACGACGACGCGGAATCCGTGGTCTGCGAGCGCCCAGACGGCGTGCTCACGGGAAGAACCACAGCCAAAATTCTTGCCGGCGACGAGAATCGTGGCTTGCTTGTACCGAGGGTGGTGAAGAACAAAGTGAGGGATATGGTCGCCCTCGGGCGAGTAGCGCCAGTTGTGAAAGAGAAATTGACCAAAGCCGGTGCGTTCAATGCGCTTGAGAAATTGCTTGGGGATAATCTGATCGGTATCAACATTGACGCGATCGAGCGGAGCGACGGTTCCAGTGTGTTTGCGAAAGGGTTTCATAAATTCAGTTCTCAGTTCGTAGTTGCCGTCTCCGGGGTTCGTCTCACGCGGTCGGCACTGATTTGTATAAAACCTGAAAGATCCCACTTAAGAGTAACGACCATCGATTAGCGACAAGCTAAAACTGCCACTTTCTGATGTCTGTAAAATGTCCTTCGATGGCGGCGGCGGCGGCCATTTCGGGGCTGACCAAATGTGTGCGGCCACCATGCCCCTGGCGTCCCTCAAAATTGCGGTTGCTGGTCGAGGCGCAGCGCTCGCCCGGCTGCAAAATATCGGGGTTCATGCCCAGGCACATGGAGCATCCGGACTCGCGCCACTCGAAACCGGCGTCAGCGAAAACGCGGTCGAGGCCCTCCTGCTCGGCTGCATACTTGATCGCCTGCGAACCCGGAACGACCATGGCGCGAACACTGGGACTCACGTGGCGGCCCTTGGCGACGCGCGCGGCGGCGCGGAGATCCTCAATGCGGGAGTTGGTGCAAGAGCCAATGAAGACGCGGTCGATCGGGATTTGCTCAATGGGAGTTCCCGGCTGCAAACCCATGTAGGCCAGTGCGTGCTCGGCGGCGCGGCGATCGTGCTCGGCAGCAAAGCTCGAAAGCTCAGGCACGTGCGAGTTGACGGGAACGACCATGCCGGGATTTGTGCCCCACGTAACGAAGGGCGCAAGCGAAGAGGCATCGATTTCAATGACGCGATCGAACTTGGCGTGCGGGTCGGAGGCGAGGGTGCGCCAGTAGGCCACCGAAGCTTCGAAATCTTTGTCCTGCGGCGCGAAGCGACGGCCGCGGATGTAGGCAAAAGTTGTCTCGTCGGGCGCGATCATGCCAGCCCGGGCTCCGGCTTCGATGCTCATGTTGCAGAGGGTCATGCGACCTTCCATCGAAAGGCCACGCACAGCTTCGCCAGCGTACTCGATGACGTGTCCGGTCGCGCCGTCGGTGCCGATGTGGCCGATGATGCCGAGGGCGAGATCCTTGGCAGTGACGCCGGCAGGCAACTTGCCCCGCACAAGAATCTGCATCGACTTCGCCTTCTTCTGCTGCAGGCATTGCGTGGCCAGAACGTGTTCGACTTCTGAAGTGCCGATGCCGAAGGCGAGCGAACCGAAGGCTCCATGGGTGGAGGTGTGACTGTCACCGCAGACGATGGTCATGCCGGGAAGAGTCAAACCGAGTTCGGGACCGATGACGTGAACGATGCCCTGCTCGGCAGAATTCATGTCAAAGAGCGGAACGCCGAATTCACGGCAATTATTGTGCAAGGCTTCGATCTGTTTAGCGGCGATGGGATCGGCAATTGGCAAACCGCGCGGCGTGGTGGGAACGTTGTGGTCGACTGTGGCCACAGTTCGCAGGGGCTGGCGGACGGGCCGGCCGTTGGCGCGCAGTCCATCGAAGGCCTGTGGCGAAGTCACCTCGTGAACCAGATGCAGGTCGATGTAGAGCAGCGGCGTTTGGCCGGGCGGCGCCGTAACCAGATGTGCGTCCCAAAGCTTGTCGAATAATGTGCGAGCGTGCATAGGTCTTGTCTTAAGTGTGTGATCCCGGATAGCCGGGGAACCCCTAAATCGGGACCCCGGCGTTTAGTATGCACACTAGTTTACTCAATTGCGCCGATTGCTGTAGCGGCCAGGGGCCTTTTCGCGGGAAACAAGCGAATCGCGACGTTTCGGATATCATCTTCGTTTATCATTGAGCAACGGTTTTCATCACCCTTCATGATTAACGGGAAACACATTGCGGTGGTGCTGCCTGCGTATAACGCAGAGAAAACGCTGGAGGCCACGGTGCGGGAGTTGCCAGAGATTGTCGATGCCTGCATTCTGGTGGACGATCACAGCTCCGATCGGACGGTGGAGATCGCGCGGCGGCTCGGCTTGCAGTATTACGTTCACGACCGCAACTACGGCTATGGGCGCAACCAGCAGACCTGCTATCGCGAAGCGCTGGCGGCAGGCGCGGATGTGGTGATCATGGTGCATCCTGATTATCAGTACACGCCGCTGCTGGTAACGGCGATGGCGAGCATGGTGGCTTACGGCGTCTACGACGTAGTGCTGGGGTCGCGCATTATTGGAGGCACGGCGCTTCGCGGCGGAATGCCGATTTACAAGTACATCGCAAACCGGCTGTTGACCGCCTTCGAGAATCTATTCCTGCGAATCAAACTGTCGGAATATCACACCGGCTATCGGGCCTTCAGCCGCGAGGTGCTGACACGGTTGCCACTGTGCGAGAACAGCGACGATTTCGTCTTCGACAACCAGATGCTGGCACAGTGCGTGCATTTCGGCTTCCGGATCGGTGAGGTTTCCTGCCCGACGAAGTACTTCGAAGAGGCGTCGTCGATCAATTTCCGGCGCAGCGTTCAATATGGCTTGGGCGTGCTCCAGACGACATTGCAGTTCGCGTTCGAGCGCTGGGGCATCATGCATTCGACCATTTTCAATGCGAAGGGGAAGACGCTGGAAGCAAGCTCTGACGTTTATTACGAGAGTGGAGTGCCGGTTGCCACGCCCCGCGGCTGAGAAGCCCCGTTCCGGTTAGCGCTTGCGCGACAGAAAACCCAGAATCCTGCTGGCGACCTCGTCCGAAAAGCCAAATCGGGCTTTGGCCCGAGAGTACAAATCCACCGCTTCTTTATCCAACCAGATCAGTGCCGATTTCAGGGCACCGTCTTTGGGCCGCGCACGATAGTTCGTCGAACGGGCCGTGACCTTTTCATCGATCGTGTAGTAATAGAGCGCGAGACTCTTGCGCGACTGCCCTTCCGGACAACTGAGCGGCTCAGGAAAGCCGTGATACGAGATCTCGTTGGTCTCGAAGATCAGGACGTTATTCAGCAACGGAGGAACTTTAGCAACGCAGTTCCGCACCTCGCGATCCCAGAGCTCAATGGCGCCACCCCAACGCTCATCCCAGTTGGGATTGAGGTAGAGGATCAGATTGACGCGGCGACGCCAGTTCTTATGGTAGTGGTGGGTGCGAAAGTCGGTGTGGACATTCAAGAAGCCGGCACGGCCTGATTGGTGAAGACCTCCGCCTTCGAGGGAATCGTCAGCGAGGAGACCGGGAATGCCGGTGACTGCGGAGAGCCAGCTTACGAATTCAGGCGAGTTCAGTTCATCGACCACATCGGCAATCAACTGGGGAAAGAACTCGCGCTTGGTAAGGCCGAGCTTGTTCTCGTTCTGGTGCTTGTAGCGAGTCCAGGCATCGGTTTCAAGGCCAGGAAACTCGCACGACATGTCTGCCGCGATTTCAGGCTCGAGAAACTCCTTGAGATGAAGGTGAGGATAGGGCTTACTTGTACGGAATTGCCGACTCAGCGCGTTTGTCTGCGAGGACCACTTTTCGTAAGGAAACAGCGCTCGAATTCGTGGGGCAAGGACCGGATCTGCCATCGGGGAAGTTGGCGATTGTTTCAGTCAGGCTAACACAGTTGGATTCACAGCAACAGCGCAGGAGTGTCTAGTATCCACTCAGAGAATCAGCTTGGCTCGGAAATCTCAGGATGGTTCGAGACGGCAGACGCGCACGACCGCGTTCTGATAGGGGCAGTCGAGTCCGGAGGGGCCAGGCTGTTGGACGACGACCCAATTGACTCCGTATTTCTGGCGCAGGCGTTCGAAGTCGCTGGATTGGAACTGCGTCCAGTTCCGTTGGTCCTCGATTTGCTTGAGCCATTCAACCGAGAGCGGAGGAAACATGGTTGAGGCGCCTTTGTCCTTGACCAGGTCGGCAAGCATGCTGCGCTCGGCGCGGGCGCGGAAGCCGATCTCGTCCTCTCCGGGCAAGTCCATGTGAGCAGGATTCAACGCGAACAAGGCGTCGACCGGCGTGTGGAGACGTATCCAATCGAAGGCCTGAGCCCACGGATTGAGGGGTTTGGCCCAGGGCCACTCGATGTGAGCACTGGCAGGAAAGACCTGCCTTTGCACGCTGAACATGAGCAAGCTGAGCGGGATGAATAAGACAAGCCATCGCCAGATGTGTGCCTTGAGCACATATTCACCGAGGAAGCCTCCGCCGATGACGATCAGGAGCGAGTAAGTGATTGCGAGGGAACGGAGAGGCTGAAGGCGAGCGAGCGCCTCGAATTGTGGAGAGGAGGACAGGATGATGGCCGAGATGATCGCCACAACAACGACGGGAATAATGGCGCGCGAAGCCAATTCGACGTTCTTCAATCCACGGCGGCGCGCGATTCGGGCGAACCACCAGAAGAGAAGGATCGGGGCGATCGCTCCGAGCCATTCGTACCATTCCCAGCGCAAGATGTAATGCGAGCGCTGGCGAAGAGCCACTTCGTGGTACGCGGCGGGCGGAAGATCGAATGTGACGCCGAAAGGCAGAATGGCGGCGAAGCCGAATATCCGGGGCTGGAAGCGGTCGAGTAGAACGAGCCAGGTGCAGAACAGGATGGAGAAAGCGGCCATAAAGGGATGGCAGGCGGCCGCAAAGACCAGCCACAAAAGCGCGATGATATAGCGCTTGTGGAGGGTTTCGGCAATGGCGAAGATTCCGGCGAATGCGGCGAGATTTCTGGGATTCAGATACTGATCAAGCAGGAAGAGCCACGTGCCTGCGAGGGGCAATGTAAGCAGCGCAGCCATTAGGGTGACTGCAGCCCAACGAGCTCTCAGGTTGTCGGCCTTTGAGTCGTTGCTTCCCGCATCCGCAGGTTTGGGGTCGGGGAAGAATGCAGAGGCCAAACGCCATGTGCCGGCGAGCATGAGGAAGATGGAAGCGATATGCCAGAGAAACATCACCCAAGGAAGCGGCAGATGACTGAGGCGGACCGAAGCGGCAATGAGATTTGGATATAGTGAGTGACCTGCGTGCTCGCCGAAGAACTCGGCATTCACGGGGAAGAGGCTCGGGTTGAGGAGTTTCAGGACTCCGGGAAGGTAGATTTCCGAGTCTTCCGCGTAGGGATGATAACCGTGAATGAATAACGCTGCGGCGGTGAGGGCCAAAAGGCCAAAGATCAGTTTGCTCTTGTTCAGGACCTGCGCTCCAGGTGCATGCAAGGTTATAAAGAGGCTTTGATTAACTTGTCAGAAAGGCAAACGCAAGGTCCCTCGACTGCGCAGCTTTGCCGGGAAACCGGCAAATCTGCTCTGCTCGGATGACAAGACATTGAGTTAATCATAGCTTCTCCACGAAATAGGATTACATGCTAGGACTGAAATACGAAAGGACGAACAACCGAGTAGAGGCAGAACCGCGAGAGGCGCTTGCGGCGCCGTTCGACAGCCCGTAGCATCTAAACTGGCAGTTTTTAGGGCAGATGACGACGGCAACTGCAACCCAGACGAGCGAGCGATCTCACCTTGCTCTCGGCGAGATATTCAACTTCGCCTACGATACCTTTTGCAGCAACAAGGTGCGATTCGCGCTGACGGCGCTGGGCATGGTGATTGGGACAGCATCGCTGATTCTGGTCACGACAATTGGACTAACCGGAAAGCAATACCTGCTGAACCAGATTCAGGCGATTGGGTCGAACTGGATCTATGCGGAATACGAGAGCGGCCAGGGACGAATTAACAGCACGACAATCGATCCGCTCACCATCGACGATATGAATGCGGTGCTGCATCAGGTGAGCGGCATCGCGTATGCGTCACCCGTTGTGCCGTTGAATGAACGCGTGGCAATCGGGAACGGGAAAGAGCGCGATCTGCAGATCATGGGCGTTGCGCCCGATTACGAGCACGTGCGCAACATCATCGTGCTGACGGGAAGATTTTTTGACGAGCAGGATTCGCAAGCGCACAACAAAGTTGGCGTGATCACCGCGAAGCTGGCGGCGCAGCTTTACGGATCGGATCAGGCAGCGCTGGGAAAAATCGTGAAATTGAGCGGCCTACCCTTCACGATCATTGGGACTTTTCGGGAGCGCGTAGATACCTTCGGACAATCGGAGGTGACCGACAACACGATGCTGATTCCGTATTCGGTCATCCGATACTTTCAGGAAACTCCGAGCGTAAAGCAGATTTTCTTTTCGACGGCCGACGCATCGCTGGTTGTGCCGGTGACGGCACAAGTGCAACGAGTGATTCAGGCACGGCACCGTCCGGAATCGGTGTACAGCGTGCGGAATCTGACCGAACTCGTGGCGGTTGCCGACAAGACCGCGACGGCGATGACGATGGTGCTGCTGGCCGTGTCGCTGGTGGTGTTGCTGGTGAGCGGCATCGGGATCATGAACATCATGCTGGCCACGGTGAGCCAGCGAATTCGCGAAATTGGAATTCGCAAGGCGATGGGCGCCACCAGTCGCGAAATTCGATATCAGTTTTTGTCGGAGGCGATTCTTATCTCGCTGATCGGAGGCGTGATCGGGATTATCATCGGGCTCGCCATTCCGTTCTCAGTTCGGTTCTTTACCGAATTTCGCATTCCGATTTCGGGGCTGTCGGCAATTATCGCGATCGTGGTTTCGTCGCTGGTGGGGATCATTTTTGGAACGATCCCGGCGACGAGAGCGGCGCAACTGGACCCAGTAGAGAGCCTGAGATACGAGTAGGTACCCCCCACCCCCCTCCTACCGGTATATTAGAATCAAGACTTTACGGCATGTTTCCCCGCAAAGTCCTCATCGCATTGGGGTTAGAGGTAAAGTCCTGATGACATTGGAGTTAAGTAGCTTCTGGCTTTTAGCTTCCAGCTCCTAGCCGTCCGCGCCCCTCAAGTTCAAACAGCTCGCGTTTGCTGACTTTCGGCTCCAGATTGTCAAAGAACGAATGTTGCTTCGCAAAACTGGTTTGCTATCTCCATTTTAACAAGCGGAGTCAAGGGTTTCCCGGAATAAGCGGATGAGACACGCGCCGCGAGAATCCTTCTGTGCTCTCGGTAAGTTGGGCGCGCGTGGTTGTCGATGGAACTCGATTCCCGATTTCACTCACGGACAAACATAAGGATAGCGTGGTAGAAACCTTCCATGATTGTGGGCGTAATTTCTGATACGCACGGGCTGCTGCGGCCGCAGGCGGTGGCTGCGCTCAAAGGCGTCGATCACATTTTGCATGCGGGGGACGTGGGAGGACAGGACATACTTGACGCTCTTGCGAGGATTGCGCCGGTAACGGCGATACGCGGGAATGTGGACACAGAGCCGTGGGCGGAGGGGATTGCAGAAATCGAAGTCGTGGAGCTGGGCGGGACCTTGATTTACATGCTGCACGATCTGGGGCGATTAGATTTGAAGCCGGAGGCAGC
Source organism: Terriglobales bacterium (assembly GCA_035508395.1). GTDB lineage: Bacteria > Acidobacteriota > Terriglobia > Terriglobales > Acidobacteriaceae > Acidiflorens. The sequence goes on from DATJNC010000094.1 coordinate 11,588, forward strand.
AGGAATGGACGTGGTTGTGTATGGACACAGCCATCAGCCGAAGATGGAAGAGAAAAATGGGGTGCTGTATTTCAATCCGGGGAGTGCGGGGCCGCGGCGCTTTCAACTGCCGGTGAGTTTGGGGAGGCTGGTGGTTGAGGATGGCAGAGCGAGGGCTGAAGTCATTGAGCTTGCGTGACAGCGGGCTCAGCTGAGTGCGGCTAGGGACTCGCCGGGCCTCAGCGGCTAAAGCCGATGAGTGTGGTGGCTGGAATCGCAGCGCTAAAGGCCCTCCATGCCGCCGAAAACCGCGCCGTCTGGGGACCCCGGCGCTGCGCCGCCCGAGATCATCGCAAAAAAGGCCGGCGCAAGGCCGGCCCTTTTTAACCCAATCTTTCCTTACTGCCTGGCGCGGTCGCCACGCAGTTACTTCTTCGGAGCGATCGAATCCTTCGCAGCTTTCGCGACGCGGAATTTCACGACGGTCTTGGCCTTGATCTGAATCGGTTCGCCGGTCTGCGGATTGCGTCCCATGCGGGCCTTGCGATGAGCTTTCACGAGGCGGCCCAGTCCGGGCACGACGAACACGCCATTCTTCTTCGTCTCTTTGATCGCGGTGTCGGCGAGGTTCTCGAGAAATGCAGCGGCCGTTTTGTTGTTGGTGCCGATCTTCTCGGCCAGATGGCGGGTGAGTTGTGTTTTGGTCAAACCAGTAGCCATGAATCCTCCTTCAGGAAGCAAGCTGAAATGCTGTTTTCGACCGCATATTAACGCACGTTGCTGTGGAAAAGTAGCATTTTGTGCAGATTTTATGCGGTTTCCGGAAATGGCACCCCCCAAAAACCGGCCAAAGACGCAGGGTTCGGAGGTGAGGGTCGCAAATCGAACGGTGTTTCGCGGGTCGAAATCGGGCTGCGAGCGGTCGAAACCGACTGGAGAAAAGAAGTTTCGCGAATGTCGTTCGTTGTTTTGAAGGTTCGACGCAGTAAAGGAAATACGCTAGAGTTCGCGGCAGGTCCCGAGAGGATTGAAGAAGCGAGGTTGAAAGATGAAGTGCTTTAGTCATCCGGAAATGGATGCGGTTGGATCTTGCAAACATTGTTTCAAGGGCGTGTGCGCGCGGTGTGCCAAAGACTCAGGAGTGGGCGTGGTGTGCAGCCAGGCTTGCGAAGACGAAGTGAGGTCGGTACGCGCCATGATGGAGCGGGGCCGGAAGATGTATCCGCTAGCGGCGAAGACGCAGTTGCGCAGTGCGATCTGGCTGGTGGCATTGGCTGCGGTGTTCATCGCATGGGGTCTGATCTCAGAGCACGGCGCATTCATGATCGTGATTGGCGCCGTGATGCTGCTGGGGGCGGGGTTTGCCGGGTTCAATAGCCGGCGAATGGCGAAGCTGTAGAAGTAATTTTGGGAGTGGCCGAGAGTCACGCGGGTAAGAAAAACTGCTGTTGCGCGCGCCCGTGCTGCCATTACACTGAACACCCGTTTTATAACTTTCCGGGAGGATGGCAGACATGGCAGAAGGAACACGTACCGGCGCCGAGTTCAAGAAAGAACTGCGCGACGGCCAGCCCAAGTTAGGTTTGTTTTTAAATTCTCATAGCCCCACAGTTGCCGAGCAGCTCGCTTTCAGCGGATACGACTGGCTGCT
>DATJNC010000095.1:0-11972 GCA_035508395.1 Terriglobales bacterium
AAGTATTTCGATAACGAGGTTCCGGAGAGAGCGACAGCCGCGAGCGAGCCTCAGGCGAGAGCCGAAACGCGGTTGGAAGCTGAGCCGGATATCCGAGTAGGCGCGTTCGAGCAGCCCGAGCCGCAAGTACCGGCCGCTTCAGCTTCCGCCGAACCGCGCACCCGCCCCAGTCGACGCCGTCGCCGGCGCGGTCGCGGAGGCGAACGCCGCCCCGCTGAAACTGCTACACGTCCTTCGGCCCCTGCTGGCACAGAAAGCGAGTCAGCGGCCGCCGAAACGGCGGCGCCCGTGATACCGTTGCCGCTTGATACCGGCACCCCCGACACGGTTGCCGCTGAATTGCCGCCTACCACGGTGGTTCAGGTCGCGCCGCGCCCGAGCAAAGGCACGGTTGTGCTGGCCATCGGTTTGCCCGGCTCGGGGAAAAGTTCGTGGTTCAAGCGGCATAACATTCGCCCGCTTTCAAGCGACCTGCTGCGGGAATTGCTCTTTGACGATGCGGAGGAGCAGCGCTTTCAGGACCTGGTTTTCTCGAACCTGCGCTCGATGTTGAAAGCGAGACTGATCGCACGCCGGCCGATGAGCTATGTCGATGCAACGAACCTCAATCCGCATGAGCGTCATGGCTGGATCAAGCTGGCGAAAGATTATGGGTACGACGTGCAGGGCCTGTTCTTCGACGTGCCACTGGAAGTCTGCATGGAACGCCACACCCGGCGGGGCAGAGCGGTCCCCGAAGACATCATGCGCAAGATGGCAGCCAAGCTGAAAGCGCCGGCGTTCGAAGAAGGCTTCTCAAAGATCACAGTCGTACGCGTGAAAAAGAAGGAGTAGAAGGCTAGGGATCGGGGCAAGACTAACTTGGAGGAAATTCAAGGTTTCAGAGTTTCAAGGTAAACAGGCTCTGTTTTTGAAACGTAGAGACTTTAAAACCCTGAAACCGGTTGTTCTATCCTCTCAGATAGGGCAACAGCTCCTTGAACGCAGGAGCGCCCGACGAGCGCAGCAGCTCGTAAGTCATCATTTCGGTCGAAGAGAGAATTGCGCCGGCGGCTCGCATGCGTTCAAGACCGATGCGCCAGTTGAGTTCGGTTCGCGAGCTGACGGCATCGGAGGCAACGTGCACCAGATAACCCTCGCGCAACGCCCCTAAGGCTGTCTGCATGACGCAGATGTGGGTCTCCATTCCGCAAAGAAGCACGGTTGTCCGCTGTCCGGGAAGGCGCTTCATCAGGCTGCAAAAGGCATCGCTGCCGAAGCAAGAGAACATGAGCTTGTCAACGCTGGGTGTGTCGGGAATGAGCGAAGCCACTTCTGGCACGGTGTTACCAAGGCCCTTGCTGTATTGAGTTGATACCAGAGACGGAATCTTGAGGATGCCGGCGAGCCGGATCAGCAGCTGGGCGTTGCGAACGAGGCGCTCCTTCTCCCAGATGGGAGGCAGCAGTTTTTCCTGGATGTCAATGACAATGAGTGCGCACTGTTCGGGCTCAAGCGGACGACGAGCCATTTCGGTGGAATCGGCAAGGACAGGGCTTTCGAAGGAGGTAATCATGATGGACCCTCACGGTTCTTTGCCAGGCAGATGAAGCAAGTCTAAGGAGCATTCTAACGCGAAGGGAAGATAGAAGTGAGATGGGACATCGATTCGATCCAAGGTACGAATCGGGTGATACCAATCATGTTGACCGTGCTTCGCATGGAACCATAGAATGAAGACGAGCCATTGACCGTGCGATCGGACATGCGCAGGATGGCTCGGAAACGCGCTGCTGCCCCCTCGTTCAACGGCTAGGACAGCTGACTCTGGATCAGCATATCGGGGTTCGAATCCCTGGGGGGCAGCCAATATTCAAAGCACGTTCCTTCTGCATCTGCAGATAAATCCTCCTGATTGAAGACAATGAGGAGGATGTTGAGTTGACCTTGCACGCGCTGCGCAAGGAGAATCTGGCCAACAATATCCACGTGGCTCGTGACGGGGAAGAGGCACTGGAGTTTCTTTTTTGCAATGGGAAATATTCAGGGCGCGGCTTCAACCAGCCCCCAAGGTTGATATTGCTTGACCTAAAGCTGCCGAAGGTCGATGGCATGGAGGCTGAAGCGATTGAAGACAGATCCTCGCACACGCAGCATCCCTGCCGTGATTCTGACCTCGTCAAAAGAAAAGCGCTACCTGATTCAAGGGTCCGGGAATGCGCGAACAGCTATATTCAAAAGCCGGTGGACTTCGATCAGTTTCGGGAAACGGTGAAGAAGGCGGGCTTCTACTGGCTATTGATTAATCAGCCGCCAATGGCCGCGGTGGCTGAGCTCAGATGAAAGCGCCGCATCAGCTCATTCGTGGGATCAGTCTCCCGTCGGCATAAGCTCGTCGATTTCCTCGACTGCCAGTAACCCGTTCTGCGAATCCATTGTTGGCGATTCCTTCCGGATCATCTCAACAAGTCGTACGCGGTCGGGCTTAACCAACTCGGTGACACCGTCTTTGTAGACGTCACAGACGATGATCTGTCCGATTTCGGTGTGCACGTCGGAGAAGATGCCAATGCGCTTCATCTTTTCCGCTTGGGACTGGTTGTCGGCGGTCGGCGTGACGTAGTGCACGGCGCTGGCCGAGTAACGGTGGATTAAGAACAGCTGAGTTAATGTCATAAGCCGCTTCTTGCGGAACGGTGGTTGCGTGCTCTGGTCGCGCACGGAAAGGAAGTTGCGGCCACGGCGATCCTGCAAACTGGCGAAGATGATGTTGGCAATCTTTTCTTTGCTGGTTTCGCCGAAGACGGTCAGCTCCAACAGTTCGGAACCGGCCGTGTGCGGTCGAAGTTGGACGCGGATCTTTCCCGGGTAAAGCCAGTGTTCCCCCCAAGCTCCGAGCCACTCTTCGAGCAAGCGGGGCGGAACCTCGGTCTGTACCAGATGTTGAAACTGCGTTGAACCCTTGCCCATGGCTTTTGTGGCGGCAGTGCGACCAGACGAGGCCATGAGAGCGCCGTCGAGGCGCGGACCACCCACCAACGTTTGCGGAGTGCGATAGGGAGACTCGAGCAGCCGGAACTTACGCTGCAGGCGCGCGAGCGCCAGCATGCCGTCTTGTTTGAGGGCGGTTGCGAATTCCTCCGCAGCCAGGCCGTCGATCTGATGGCCGCCATAGGTGATGAAGTTGAAGACGAAGCCTAGCTTGCCCAGCTCTTCCGGGAAATCGCGCATCTCTTCATCGCTCATGCCAGTCGTATCCCAGTTGAAGGATGGGGACAGGTTGTAGGCCAGCATCTTGTCGGGATATTCCGCGTGGATCGCTCCGGCGAATTGGGCGGCGTCTTCGAGGTCGGCCGTCTTGGTTTCCATCCAAAGAAGATCGGCAAAGGGGGCCGCGGCCAGGGACTTCGCGATCGCGTAATCAATGCCGCCCTGAATCTGGTAGAAGCCTTCGGGAGTTTTCGGAAGCTCGCAATCCCAAACCACATGAATGCCCATAGAATGTGCCCGCTCGCGAATCTCAAAGAACGATGCACGCTTGGCGAAGGCTCGCCATTCATCAAGGGTCATATCGAAGCGCTCGCCATCGTCTTCACGAGCTTCCATCGCATCGGCGACGGCACCGCCGAGAGTCTTGAGCTTGGCCTCGGCTTGCCAGGCTTCCATGTAGCGGGTGTCCATCTTGTCGAGAGCGGTCTCAAACTCGGTGGGAGTCGCGTGTTCGAGGGAGCGAGCGGTGGCGGTGATGGTCGGCATAAGACCGACACGCTCAAGCCATGCAAAAGCGGCTGCGTATTCGCTCTCTGGGACAGCAAACAGAAGATGACCGTAGATTTCTTTTACGCCCATTTCCGACAGCTTTTTGAGGATGGCGAAATAGCCGACGCGATACGTGGGAATATCGAGGTTGGTCGCGCCGAGAATGAACGGCTGATCGCGTTCGTCGGTCAGGTTTTCAAGGAAGGTTGCCGATTCGGCGTCGGTTCGAGCCACGATGATGCCGGGAACGCGCATGATGTCGAGCTGCAGCCGAGCGGCATTGAGGCGGCGGATCTGCTCATCTTCGGCGACCAGCACCTTGCCGCCCTGATGTCCGCACTTCTTGGCCCCGGGCTTCTGATCTTCGATGTGGTAACCGGGGACGCCAACTTCGACGAAACGACGAATGAGATTGCGGACGTGCGCGTCGCCGCCATGACCGGTGTCAGCATCGGCGATGATGAAGGGCCGGAAATCGACTTCCGGCGTGGCTTTGCGTTGTTGTTCAGTCATGCGGGCGCGTGCGAAGTGCTGGTTCTTGTCGGCCGCGAGAAGGGCACGGACCAGCCCGGCTGCTTCGTCTGGAACCTGACTCAAAGGATAACTGGCGAGATCTGGACCGGGATCCTCATTGACGGAGCCTTTGGCAGAAGTGGCCCAGCCGCCGAGGTAAATGCCTTCCATACCCATGCGCTTCATCATGACGGCTTGGCCGGGCGAATAGGGGCCGAAGGTGGTGATCTGCTTGCGCTGTTGGAACATCTCGCGCAGGCGCACATAGAATTCTTCTGCTGCCTTGCGTGCGACCGTGTAATCGGCGCTGACGGTGCCTTGCTGCTCGGCCACCTGCTGAGGCGAGTAGAGGCGAGTGATTCCCTCAAAACGGGGACTGTTGAACCATTGGTTCGCCGCGGAGATCTGCCGGTCGAACAGGGTACTGGTCGTCTCTGCACCTTCGAGATTGGTTAGCATTTTGGCTCCTGCTGAGGACCCCTTTGTCCCGCCGGCTGCTGAGTTGTGGACCTCAGCTGCTGAGTTGTGGATCCCCAGCGACTGACCCGCCGCAACTTTCGGGGCCCCCCACCACATCTGAGTGCAGTAGACGACGGAACGGGGTTGCGCGACAACCAGCCTCGTCCGGCCCGCCCCACTCGTCCGATTTGACCCACAGGAGGGCCCTTGCGCGAGGCGCGAGAGCTATGATCTGCTCATGATGAACACGGTAATTTCATTGGAAAATCCGACCGAAACCGCCATCTTGACGCCGGAAGCCCGGGCTTTTCTGACCAAGCTCGGGCGAGAATTTGAGCCTCGCCGGCAACAACTGTTGTCGCGCCGCAAAGAGTTGCAGCGCAAACTGGACGCCGGCTGGATGCCGGATTTCTTGCCGGAGACTGCGGAAATTCGGAAGGCTGAGTGGAAGGTTGCTCCAATTCCCAAGGATCTGATGGATCGGCGGGTGGAAATCACCGGTCCGGTTGACCGGAAGATGATCATTAACGCGCTTAATTCGGACGCGAACGTATTCATGGCTGATTTCGAGGACTCGAATTCGCCGACTTGGACCAACAACATCGAGGGTCAGCAGAATCTGCGCGAAGCTGTTCGGGGCACGATTCAATATGTGAGTCCGGAGAGCAAGCGTTACGAGCTGGGATCGAAAGTGGCAACGCTGGTTGTGCGCCCGCGGGGATGGCATCTCGACGAAAAACATTTTCTTGTTGATGGGCGACCGATTTCAGCGTCGTTGTTCGATTTCGGTTTGTTCTTCTTTCACAATGCTGCCGCGCTCGTCGAAAAGGGGACGGGGCCGTATTTCTATTTGCCGAAGATGGAGAGTCATCCGGAGGCGCGACTTTGGAATGATGTTTTCAATTTGGCGCAGGATGAACTGGGCATACCGCGCGGCACGATCCGAGCGACAGTTTTGATCGAGACAATTCTTGGCGCATTTGAGATGGACGAGATTCTCTTCGAGTTGCGAGACCACTCGGCGGGGTTGAACTGCGGGCGGTGGGACTACATTTTCAGCCTCATCAAGAAGTTCCGCTCGCGGCCTGATTTCGTGCTGCCTGATCGCTCTCTGGTCACCATGGAGAGGCATTTTCTCGGTTCCTACGTCGAGCTGCTGATTCAAACCTGCCATCGGCGGGGAATTCATGCGATGGGCGGGATGGCGGCGCAGATTCCGATCCGGAATGATGCGGTGGCAAATGAGCAAGCTCTTGAGAAGGTGCGTTCCGATAAACTGCGCGAGGTGCGCGCCGGCCATGATGGAACATGGGTGGCGCATCCGGGGCTGGTGCCTGTCGCAAAGGAGATCTTCGACAGGTATATGCCCGAGCCGAACCAAATTTCGAAGCCGAGAACAAACAAACCAATAACGGCAAAAGATCTTCTTGAGGTTCCAGAGGGGGAGATCACCGAAAAAGGCTTGCGGTGGAATGTCGACGTGGGATTGCAATATCTGGATTCGTGGGTTCGAGGCTCGGGTTGCGTGCCGATCTATAACCTGATGGAAGATGCGGCAACGGCGGAGATCTGCCGCGCTCAGGTTTGGCAATGGGTGAGGCACGGAGCCAGGCTCACCGACGGCAGGACGGTGACCGAAGAGATGGTGAAGGAGATGATTCGCGAGCGTTCGACGGAGTTGGGTAAGGATCGAGGGATGCAGAAAGCAGCTCAACTTCTTGAAAGCCTGATGACTCGGCACGAGTTCCCCGAATTTCTGACACTTGCCAGTTACGATTTATTGGACTAGAACGTCATAGGATGGGAGAACGCCGGAGTTCCCAGGCCGAATTGCAAATTGACGATGGTCTGCTTGCCGATTTGCAGGCGCATGTAGCCGCGCGCGAAATTGAGCGCGGACTGACGTGCCTCGCGTCCCATGAGGCGTTAATCTCCGCTATCCATCCGTTGCAGGAAAATGCCGCCCGCCTGCTCGTTCTAGTAGCTATCTGGAGCGACATTGGATTCGGCGCAGATCCGTCCCTTAGAGAACTCCTGTCGCGTTTTGATTCTTCCAGCCGTTCGCGTCTTCCAATCTCCGACTATATCTGCCTGCGCATGTGCCAGGGAATGGTAGCAATGGCAGAAGAGGATATGGAAGCCGCCATCGCGCAGTTCGATTTCGTGTTGAGTTTGGGTGAAGAGCTCAATAACCGCTTTCTTTTGGCGATTGCGCACTACTGGAAGGGACGTTGTCTGCGCCGGCGTGGCGAATACGATGAGGCGTTGATCTGTACAGGGCAGGGAAGAGACTTGGCGCTCGAACTTGGGCATAGTCGCATGGCGGCGGTGATGCAAGTTCTCGAAAGCTGGCTGTTATTTCAGCAAGGCAGATGGAAAGACGCGGTGCGGGTATCTGAGCTGGCAGAAGCCTGCCTGCGCGAAACAGACGATTATGTGACGCTGGGGAATATTCGATCTTTCTATGGACGGATGGCGCGGCGAGAAGGGCATTTTGACAAGGCGATTGAGCGTTTCAACAGCGCGATTGAATACTATCGCAAGCGCGATCGACTCCATCCGAATCTAGCGCGCTCGCTCGCCAATATGGCACTGGCAAAGCGTGGCATTGCACTGCAGTTGCAACGACGAGTCGATCTTGACGCGCAAAAACGACGGAAGACTTCAGGTCGAGCAGCCGAAGGCCGTGGGCCAGCTCGCCCAGGCGGGATTACGAATCGATCGGACCATCGCCGCCGGCTGACGCAGTTGCGGCGGGAAGCATTGGAACACCTGGATGCGGCCCGGGAAATTTATCAGGAGCGCCCCACGCACCACGGGCTGGGAAACGTCTATTTGAATGCGGCGTACATCCATCTTGATAGTGGCGATTTCCATCGTGCGGAAGAAGAATCGGCTTCCGCGTACAGATTGGGAGAGGAAAAGCTCGACTACATTCTGATGGGACGGGCGCGGATTTTGCAATGCATGATCGAGAACGCAAAGGTGGAGGAAGGGATTGGTAGCGGCTCGGACACGGGTTTTCATGCGCGCCGGGCACACGACTTCAGTCAGGAAGCAATTGAGCTGGCGAAGCACACGCAGCACCATCATCTCCTGGCGACAGCCCACCTGTGGCAAGGATTGACGCAGTGCAATTCATTTTTTGACAACGTCGATGCGGCTCGCGAATCTTATGATCAGGCGCGAGCCGCTTGTGGACCGACCCAGCCTGACGGCATCTGGCAAGACCTGCAAGGACTTCGATCGAGGATCCTGCGAAAAGGAAGCGTGGATCCGACGTTGAAGGCGTGGTCGCAAGGCGCGGTGGGAGAAAAATCGTTCCGGCAGATCAGCGAAGAATTCGCCGATATTGTGATCGCGCGGGTATGGGAACGGGAAGGCCGCAAGGTATCGCGCGTGGCAGCGAGGCTGTCCATCTCGCCCAAGAAGGTGCGAAGAATACTGGCGCGGGTGGGCCGACGGAAGGGAAGATCGGAATAGGCCGCATTACTGGCTCACGCTGGCTTGTGATGGTTATCGCTTGCCTATAGACTACTAAAACAGTAGGGTTAATCGTAATAGAAGTATAGAACGCCGGGAGGATCAACGCTCCACTATGAATATCGCTAAAGATGTAACAGAACTGATTGGCCACACGCCGCTGGTGCGACTCAACCGCGTGACGGAAGGATGCGTAGCCGAGGTTGTTGGCAAGCTCGAAAGTAGGAATCCACTGGCCAGCGTGAAAGATCGTATCGGAGTGAGCATGATCGCGGAGGCGGAGCAGGCGGGAAGGATCCAGCCGGGGAAGACGGTCCTGATCGAACCGACGAGCGGCAATACTGGAATTGCCCTGGCATTTGTGGCGGCGGTGAAGGGATACAGGCTGATTCTGACAATGCCGGAGACGATGAGCCTGGAGCGGCGCGTGTTGCTTCTGGCGTTTGGGGCGGAGATCGTATTGACGCCGGGCCCGCGTGGAATGAAGGGAGCCATCCTGAAAGCAGAAGAGCTGTTGAAGTCGACACCGAACGCCTACATGCTTCAGCAGTTCGATAACCCCGCCAATCCCAAAATTCACTTCGAGACTACCGGCCCGGAGATTTGGAACGATACGGACGGCCGAGTCGATTTCCTCGTATCGGGAGTGGGAACGGGGGGAACAATTACCGGAGTGAGCGAATACATCAAGCCGAAAAAGCCGTCTTTCAAGGCCATTGCCGTTGAGCCGGCGGATAGCCCGGTGCTTTCGGGGGGAAAGCCGGCTCCCCACAAGATTCAGGGGATCGGCGCAGGATTTGTGCCAAGCATTTTGCGCCGGGACTACGTTGACGAGGTAATTACCGTCAGCAACGAAGATTCGATTAATATGGCGCGGCGCCTGCCATTGGAAGAAGGCCTGCTCGTGGGAATTTCTTCAGGCGCTGCGGTGGTCGCTGCCCTGCAGGTGGCGCGGCGGCAAGAGAATGCCGGGAAATTGATCGTTGTGATTCTGCCCTCGTTCGGTGAACGGTACTTGAGTAGTATTCTCTTCGAAGGGTTGCGGAATCAGGCCTTGCAGCTGCCGACGGCCACGCTTCCCGACTAAAACATGCCACATTTGCTGGCACACATGCGCGAGGACATTGCGACTGTGCTGGATCGCGATCCGGCCGCGAGGTCGCGATTGGAGGTATTCCTCTGTTACTCGGGGTTGCATGCGGTCTGGTTCCATCGCATCAATCATTGGTTCTGGTGCAGGGAGTTTTTTCTGACGGCGCGTTTTCTTTCGCAGGTGGCGCGATTTCTGACGAGTACCGAGATTCATCCCGGCGCAAGACTCGGGCGACGACTTTTCATCGATCACGCTTTGGGCGTCGTGATTGGCGAGACGTCAATCGTTGGTGATGATGTGACGCTCTACCAGGGAGTCACGCTCGGCGGAACGGGTAAGGAACACGGCAAACGCCACCCTACGCTCCTGGACAATGTTGTTGTAGGAAGCGGGGCGAAGATTCTTGGCAACATCACGATCGGGCGAAATTGCAGGATCGGAGCGGGATCGGTGGTGCTTCGTAGTGTGCCAGACGAATCGACAGTAGTCGGTGTGCCGGGGCACATTATTCTGCGTGAGGGCAAACGCGTCGTTATCACCGATCCGAAGCAGATCAATGACCCACTCTCGGAGGCGCTGGCGGCTGTGGCGAACGAAGTTAATAAGCTGCGGGAACGGGTGAGAGACCTCGAGGGTGCGGAATCGAAGCACGAACCGCTTCCTGCTTCGCTGCAGCGCATTATGGAAGATGTCGACTACCAGATTTGAAGTTCCGCCCCCGCGGATTCGGGCAGCTCCGTGCGGGTCAATGCCATGACTGGTTTTAGGAGCGATAAGGGGTGAGTTCGTTCGCGACAGATTTAAATACATGGCGCGCTCTTCATCGCGCTGGTGCGACGTGTAAAATGTGAGAATGTCGTCGCACCCCGGAAACAACAATGCAAAAAAACGGACCCCGCCTCCGGACGAGACTTTCGAGGAAGCAGCCTATCTGAAATCGCTCGGCGAGAAGCAGAAGGTTGTGAGCCTAAAGCTCGCTGATGGAGAAGTGGTGCGGGGCTGGATTGAGTACTACGACAAGAACATGGTCCGCGTTACGCGCGACGATGGCCCCAATCTATTCATCTTCAAGCACGAGATCGTGTATATCGCCGAAGATAACAAGAAAAAATAGGCGGGCGGATCCTAGAGCCCTGGTTTTAGCTTGAACACCAGTTTCGAAAATTCCACATGACTTCTTCTCGATCGAGTTCGAACCACGCCGACCTGCTTTCAACAATGGAGTCGATCGCTCGCGAGGCTGGCGCGCTGCTCATGTGGCATTTTGAGCGCCACGTCAAGATCGAATACAAAGGCGAGGTAGATCTGGTTACGGTGGCTGACCGGCAATCGGAGGCGATGATTCGGGAGCGAATTCGAACTCATTTTCCAACTCACGATGTGATGGGCGAAGAGGGAACGCGCATTGAGACCGGCAGCGAATATAAGTGGTATGTCGATCCGCTGGATGGCACGACGAATTTTGCCCACGGTTATCCGGTATTTTGTGTTTCGCTGGCAGTTGAGCGTGCGGGGGTGCGCATAGCAGGCGTCGTCTATGATCCGACGCGTAATGAGTTGTTTTCCACCGAAAAGGGGAAGGGCGCGCGGTTGAATGGGCGAGAACTCCGAGTGTCGGCCACGACAAAGTTGGCGGAGTGCCTGGTTGCTACCGGCTTCCCTAGTCACAAACGACATCAGAATCCGAATATTTATTTCTATCACCAGCTGACGCTGCGCTCGCATGGTGTGCGGCGAGCGGGGTCGGCAGCGCTGGACCTGTGTAATGTCGCCGCCGGCCGATTTGACGGTTTCTGGGAGTTCAATCTAAATCCCTGGGACACGGCCGCTGGCGTTCTTCTGGTGGAGGAGGCGGGCGGACGCGTCACGGATTTCTCGGGCGGTGCTTTTGAAATCGCGAGCCGTGAAACCCTGGCGTCGAATGGCCACGTGCACGAGTCTCTTCTGGCTGAGTTTCAGGCCGTATTTGCGGGGCGTGGCCTCGAGGAGTTGCCGAGTCCGGTTGGCTATTCCAAAGAACACCGGTCGTGAAGCATGCGACCGTGAAGGTTCTCAGCATTACAATAGTTCACGTGGGGAAGACCTTGGGTAGAATGCATCGCACTGAGCGGTAGCTTCCGTGCGGGCTCACCCTAGCGAAAACGTGTCCAGTGCCATTACAGAGCGGCCGGTCCAAAAGCGGCCTGATCGTCTTCGGCTGCGGGGCCGAATCTTATTTCTCACGGAAGATCCCGAACTAATCAAAAAGCAGCTCAACGGTTGGGACATGCCTTGGGACACGAAGAACCCCGTGTTGAATCCCAGGCTTCGCGACGATATTTCAACCGACGAAATTACGCCAGCTCACTATTGCTTCTATTTCGACCAAACCCTGGGCGAAATTCCCTATGCGGGGCTGAAGTGTGGCGGAGTTACGCCCGTTGGCCGTGGCGAGGTGAAGAAGGGCGGATTCGTCTGTTCGGTTAGCGGGAAGCGGCGAGGAAAGGGGTCGAGTCGCGAACAGTCTCCTTATGCGGAGATGTGCGCGGGGATTCAGGTGGTGATCGCGCACAACATCGAACGCATCTACAAGCAGAATTGCCAGAATCTGGGCTTGTTGACCTCGACCGACTTTTCGCTGATCGATCGCATTCGGGCGGGGGAGGAAATTTTGTTGGATGAGTTCACCGCCGGGGAAGATGAGATT
>DATJNC010000096.1:0-12729 GCA_035508395.1 Terriglobales bacterium
GTAGTCGGCTCGTCGTAGAGGACGCATTCGGGCTGCGCCGCCAGAGCGCGGGCAATGGCCACGGACCGCTTCATGCCGGTGGAAAGATCGGAGGGCAGTTGGTCGCGCATGTCGCGCACGCCGACCATTTCGAGCAGACCGTCGACGACTTGATAGATCTGGTCTTCGGAGAGTTCTCCTTTTTCGCGGAGGGGAAAAGCGACATTTTCGCCCACGGTCAAAGAATCGAAGAGCGCTCCATTCTGGAAGACCATGGTGACCTTTTTGTGGATGACTTCGAGCTGGTCCTCGGTGAAATCGGTGATGTCCTGGTCACCCACCATCACGCGGCCGGAATCGGCCTTGAGAAATCCCATGATGATGCGCAGGGCCACGGACTTGCCCACACCGCTGCGGCCGAGGATGCAAACCATCTCGCCCGGCATGACGTTGAAGCTGACATTCTTGAGGACGTGGTGATCTCCGAAGGCTTTCGTGACGTCCTCGAAGTTGATGTAGGGCCCGGGCGGGGCCGTTGGATTCGGCGGGGCTGCTGCCATGCCGATCAGGATGGCATGAGAGGAGGGTTGGGCTCAAGGCGGGAAGTTTAGATCTTCGGCTGTGGAACGGTCGTCGGGAGTGTTGATGTTGAAGAAACTCTGTTCGGAGAAACCCGCGGCCGAAAGTTCGGCTTCCTCAATGACGCGCAGCGGGATGGAGGAAAAAGAAACGTCAATCTTGTACTTCTCTCCCCGAAGATTGGCTTCGGCGATCGGGAAAAAGTCACGGCGATATACGGCGCAGAGCGGCTGAAAGCCCCGCGTAGTGCGGGGCACGGTGATGATTGTGTTGGACGCTTCCGCGGCTGAAAGCAAAAACCGCAGGAGTTCGGGTGAGACAAACGGCATGTCGACGGCGAACATGAGGTTCAGATCGGCAGAGGAATGCGCGAGCGCGGCGTGGATGCCTCCAAGTGGACCGCAGCCGGGGAATAGATCCGCAATGACAGCTCCGGAATCCGCGAAGGTCGCCGGATCGCCAATGATCGTGACATCGATCGCAACGGATTTCAGCGTGGTGAGGGCGCGGTCGAGAAGGGTGGTGCCGGCGAAGTTCAGGAAGGCCTTATTGGTCCCCATGCGGGAGCTTTTGCCACCGGCGAGGAGGAAGGCTGCGCGCGAGAGTTGGGAAGCATCAGGCATAGTGAAGTGCTGGAGCGGTTTGAGTTTTGTCAACGGTATGGAAAAGCATAGGTCGTAAGGCCCGATACACGAAAGTAACCTATCGAAAAAGCGGCAGCGGGCGGAAGATGAATGTTGCCCAAGGCCTCACGGGCATTACGAAATCATGCCGCAAAAGCTCATGGATGTTCTCATGTTGGGACGTTGCTCGCACGAGTTTTCCTGGCCGCGCCGCGCTGCCAGTGGAGAGTATTACCAGGTTTGTCTGCTATGCGCGACTGCCTACGAATACGACTGGAAAACGATGCGCCGCGGCAGCCGCGTCGAGGAGCCCGAGTCGGTAACGCCATCGACGCCCGTGCGACGGCGATCGGGGCAGAAGCAGCCGACCTGGATGCCGCGAGCCCGGCGGCTGAAGCTGAATCTTCCGATTCGCTATCGGGGGAAAAATTTGAGCACATGGTATGAAGGGACGACTCAGAACATAAGCCAGTCGGGCGTGATGTTTTATGGACCGCAGCAATTGCCTGCCAATGCGCTGCTCGAAATGATATTTGAGATGCCGGAAGAGATTTCGGGTCAGAAGAACAGCAGCGTGCTCTGCCAGGGGCGGCTGATTCGAGTGAAAGACGCGGTTGAAAACGTCGAAGATGCTTTTGGGTTGGCGGCTTCGATTCTGGATTACAAATTCCTGCATAATCGGGGCGCTTAGAGCCCTCGGCTCTTAGCTGGCCGGCTTTGTCGGAAGCCTCTCCGACTCCATCCGTCGGGTCGATTTTCTCGTTTATTGTGACGCTTCCTGCATCTAAACTATTCATCATCCTCACTTTGAATTTTTGGGGGCGTTTATGAGGTTACGTGTGGGTAAATTGCGCTTATTGGTGTTATTGATCGCGGTGCTGGCGATCACCATTGGCTGCAACAAGCAAGCCAACGACAGCCAGCTAACCGAGCAGATCCAAACCAAGCTGAACCACGACTCGGGCTTGCAAGACAAGTCGATCGCTGTGCAGACACAGAACGGCGTAGTCACACTGTCGGGAACGGTGGAGAACGACGCGCAGCGCACAGCCGCGGCGCGCTATGCGGCCAGCACAGCGGGGATCAAGGAGGTCGTGAACAATCTGCAAGTAGGAGCAACAGCGCCGGCACAGACGGCCGAAGCGACACCACCGCCTCCACCACCGCCAGTGGTGGAAAAGCCGAAAGCTGCGGAGAAACCGCGGCCGCCGAAAAAGCGAAGCGGCAAGAAAGATCCATCGCAATGGGACACACAGAATTCGGCTTCCTCGAACGCGGGTGTGGATAACTCTGCGAACAATCAGATGGCAAGCGCGGATGCGTCGAACAATGTGCCGGCTGCGCCAGCGCAGCCTGTGGCTCCGCCACCACCTCCTCCGCCGCCACCGCCGAAGAAGATTACGATTCCATCGGGGACGACGGTTGCCGTTCGGCTGATTGACGCAATCGATTCGGAGACGGCGCAGCAGGGGCAGACGTTTCGCGCGACGCTGGATTCTCCGTTAGCGTCGGAAGGTGAGATTGCGGTTCCGGCGGGACATAAAGTCGAGGGGCACGTGGTGGACGTGAAGAGCGCGGGCAAGTTTGCCGGGCAGTCGTTGCTCGTGCTCCAACTCGACCGGATTAACGCGGACGGCAATTGGTACAACGTTCAGACGGAGCAGTACAAACGCGAGGGCAGCAGCCGCGGCAAGAACACGGCTGAAAAGGTCGGGGCGGGGGCTGCGATCGGAGCAATTATCGGCGGTCTGGCGGGGGGCGGAAAAGGGGCGGGCATTGGGGCGGCGGCCGGCGGTGGACTCGGAGGCGGCGTGCAGGCCGCGACCAAGGGTCAGCAGATCAAGCTGGCAAGCGAGAGCGTCGTCAATTTCACCCTGCAATCGCCGGTGACGGTAACTCAGGTACAAAACGGACCAGGAGCAGGGCGTCCGAAATTGGATACGCCGCAGTAGCCACGGGCATCACCATTGGTTGTGATTGCTCTCACCGTTGCCGATCTTGGGCTGAACTAGACTGAACCTGTTGTACGCAGCTGTAAGAGGAGAGCACGTTCTCTCCGAGGAGGAAGTGATGCGTACTCAGAAGAGCTTAAAGGTCGTGATTGGAATGGTCCTGGCTGCAGCGGCCATGGTCTGGGCGCAGGATGCGGCACAAACGCAAATCAAGCATGTTCCCATCAAGCAAACGTCGCCAGCATCTGGGGCGGAGATGTACAAAACATACTGCGCCGTTTGTCACGGGGTCGATGGACGTGGAGATGGGCCAGCGGCAGAGGCCTTAAAGGTTCCGCCAACAGACCTGACCATGCTGGCAACAAAGAACGGCGGGAAGTATCCGAGCCTGAAAGTCGCGGCAATCCTTCGGGGAGAGAACGTGTTGGCGGCGCACGGCACGAAAGACATGCCGATCTGGGGAAATCTGTTCTGGAGCCTGAGCGCCGGACACGAAGGGGAAGTGCAACAGCGAGTCAGTAACCTGAACAAGTACGTGGAGTCGATCCAGAAGAAGTAGCCGGATGTGACTCGGGGATGCGCTCAGGCGCATCTCCGGGAGTGTGGAGAAGTTGCCCGATACGGCAAGTGCTGCTACAGTTTTGTCGTAGAACTTGAAGGTCAACCGGACCCGCCTCGGGTTCGAAGCGAAGGCCAATTCGCTCGGGTCGACAACCTTAAAATCACCAGTGAAAAAGTGGACCAGTCCGGTAGATTGGATCGCGCGAAATCGCAGTTCGGCGATTGCGCAATATGCTGCGGCCGCGATCGTGGTCTGGGTGGGATTGAGCCTGTCGACATTTTCTCCGTTCCTGCATCGGCATTTTTTTTCTCTTCTGCTTGCAGCCGTCCTTTTTACGGCTCATTTTCTCGGCTTAGGGCCGGCAATTCTCTGCTCCGTCATCTCGGCGGCAGCGCTGCATTTTTTTGCCATTCCTGAGGGCAACATTTTCGGGTTGGGACGCGGGCCGGATGTCGAGCGGCTGATCGTATTTCTTGCGATATCAATGTTCGCCAGCAGCATGGCCAGGCAGAAAAGCATGGCTGAATCGCGAGCGGATCGCGGGAAGCGCGAAATGGCTGCAATTGTGGAATCTTCGCGCGACGCGATTCTCACGGTCGATTCCCAGGGAATCATCACCAGCTGGAATCGGGCCGCCGAGCGTTTGTACGGGTACAGCGCGGAGGAAGCGGTTGGGATGGCGGCGGCGGATCTGGTACCACCGGAACGAGCCCTCGAGTTGGAACGAAACCGAAGGATTCTGAGCGCAGGCGGGAACGTCGAGCCGTATCAAACGGAGAGAATTAGGAAAGATGGCAAGCGGTGGCCGGTGCTTTTGTCGATCTCCCCATTGCTCAACTCACACGGCCGGATCGTGGGCTCATCGGGGATTGCGCGGGACATCTCGACCGAGAAGCAAACCGAGGAAGCGATACGCCGGAGCGAGAAGCTGGCGACGGCCGGACGGCTGGCAGCTTCGATTGCGCACGAGATCAATAACCCGCTGGAAGCGGTAAACAACCTGCTCTATCTTGCCCGGCAGGATCCAAGCCATTCCGATGAATATTTGACGATGGCCGAGCAGGAGATTGGCCGTGTGGCGCGGCTGGCACAGCAGACTTTGGGGCTGGTGCGGGAATCGAGTTCGCCAGACCCAATCGATCCGGCAATGATCATGGAAGAAACCCTGGAGCTGTATTCACGGAAACTCGCCTCGCGCCAGATTCGTGTAAAACGACGCTACCGCAATGGCTTCACCATTCAAGGCTATGCGGGCGAACTCCGGCAACTGTTCGCCAATCTGCTGGTGAATGCGGCAGATGCTATCGGAGAAGGTGGTGCGTTGTACGTACGAGTCGTTCCGGCCCACGACTGGTCGGAGGGACGGGAAGGAATACGGATCACGGTGGCAGACAGCGGTACGGGAATTCCGGCGGAGAGTCTGGAGCATATCTTTGAAGCGTTCTACACGACCAAGAAAGAAGCGGGAACGGGGCTGGGCCTGTGGGTCTCAAGCGGAATCGTACGCAAGCACGGAGGGTCGATTCGGGTGAGGAGCCGCACCGAGGGGAGCGGCAGGGGAACAGTCTTCTCCATCTTTCTGCCCTGCCAGTATGAGGTGGTGGAAGCGGCGTAGACCTTTCCCCATGGCGTCGCATCCATGGAGTTACACGCGGGCGTGCTATGATGCTGCCCGTGTTGGGCGGGCGCACCAACGAGGAGTGGATCTCGCAGTACAGCTCCAGCCATCGTCATCCTGCCAATCGGCTTTGTCACACTCTGGGCATCCCGACTATCCTGCTCTCGCTCCCCTTCCTTATTGCCGGCATCTTCGTTCACCAGCTGTTATGGGTTGCGCTGACACTTTTCCTGATCGGATGGGCCTTCCAGTTCATCGGCCACGCCTTTGAGGGCAAGCGTCCGGAGTTCTTCCACGACTGGCGCTTTCTATTTGTAGGGGTGCGCTGGTGGTGGGCCAAGATTCACGGCAAGGCATGAGTTTCGCCCCTTGCCGCCTGACCTGAGCAGTGCGGCAAGCACTTTACTGTTTCTCCCATGCTGACAGTCACTTGCGGGCAGCGACAGTACAATGACCTTCGTGCTTAGAAGGTACCCCTTCTGCCGACATATAATCATGCAAAATCCTCAAAGAACAGGCACTTAGCCCTTTTGGATACGATTTTTGAAGCCGCGATTTTCGCTCTGGGGCTGTGTTGGGGCAGCTTCCTGAACGTGTGCATATATCGCTTGCCGCGAGGCAAGTCGGTAGTGGCGCCACGCTCAGCGTGCCCGAATTGCGGAAGCATGATTCCGCTGTATCACAATCTGCCTGTGTTGAGCTGGCTGATTCTTCGCGGCAAATGCAGATCGTGCAAGCGGCCGATTTCACCGCGTTACATGGTTGTGGAGTTGCTGATCGGAATTCTCTTCCTGGCCTGCTACCTGCATTTTGGGCTGAGCCTGGCGGCATTGAAGTGCATGGTGCTTGGTTTCCTGCTGGTGGGCTTGATCTTTGCGGACGCGGAAACCAAGTTATTGCCGGATGCGATGACGTTGCCGGGAATCGTCCTGGGGATTGGATTCAGCCTGCTCGTTCCGGTAAACGACCTGGCGTCGCGAATCATGCCGGGGCTCGTGTCGTCGACCATACGGGGGGAGATTTCGTGGCGCATGTGGTCGCTGGCGGATTCGCTATTGGGTGCCGCAGTTGGGGCGTCGTTTCTTTATGGGGCGGCCGCGATCTATTTGCGCGCGCGTGGTGTGGAAGGCATGGGTTTCGGTGATGTGAAGCTCATGGGCATGATTGGGGCCTTCCTTGGCACGAAGTTGACGATCCTTACGATTTTCGCGGCGTCGCTGGCAGGATCGTTGTTTGGGTTAACCACCATCCTGACGGTTTGGACAAAACGCCGGCGGCGGATTGCGGCGCGCGGTACGCCAACGCTTGAAGCGCGTCGACGGGCGTGGCACTCGGCGTTGCTGGTTTTGCGCTACTACGAGATGCCATTTGGAGTTTTTCTCGGTTCCATGGCGATTCTTGCCGTCCTGTTTGGCAACCGATTGCTGCACTGGTATTGGAGGGCCTTGTGAGGGTGCTGGCGAATCCCGTACTGCTACGCATGGGCTTTCTCCTTCTTTGTGCGATCGGTGCATTTGCATTTGGTTTGATCGCTTTTCGACGCCTGCGGAAGAATCTCGCCGAGGAACCCGAATCGCTCGGGCACGTGCCGATGGCGAGCGAAGGATTGCCGGTGCATGCCTATCACGCCGTGATTCAGCAGTTGAAGCAACAGAAACATGAACTAGTGACGCAGCAGCTTTCCGAGCGCCGGAAGGCGAAGGCGTCCGACACGCTGAGTTCGGCAGTGCTGGCGAATCTCTCGTGTGGAGTGTTGTTTTTCAATACCGCGGGGTTATTGCGCCAGGCCAATGCCGCAGGACGGAAGATGCTTGGATTCGCATCGCCGGTCGGACTGAGCGTGAGCGATGTGTTTCGGACCACGACGTTGCGCCCAACCAGCGATGGACTGGCGCGAGTATCGAGTGTGGAGGAAGCACTTAGACCTGCCATGTCGGGAACAACGGCGGTGCGGGGCGTGTTGTTCAATTTCATCACGCGCGACGGCGAAAGCAAGGTGCTGGAAGTGACCGGGTCTCCGGTGATGGCGGAGGATGGCACCTTGATGGGAACGACGTTGGTGCTGAATGACAAGACGGATCTGGAACGAATCCGGCATGACCAGCGCGTCCGCCAGGAGATATCGGCGGAATTGGCGCAAGAGTTGCGCGATTCGCTGGCGAAGATCGCAGGATACGCGCAACAACTGGCGCACAACAGAGATGCGGAGCTGGCGCTGCAACTGGCCGACAACATCGCGGGTGAGGCGGCGCAATTGGATCGCACAATCGGCAGTTTTCTTGGCGGCGTACCGAAAGCAGCGGCGATGGCCATAAATGCGGCCGCCGGCTCGTAAGTTTTCTGGAGTAGCGAGCTGCGAAGGCTCGCGGAAGGACAATCAATTATGAAGCGAATGCGATGGATGACAGCACTGATTTTGGCGGCGGCTGGAGTCGCCTCCGCTCAATCTCTAGGGGACTATGCGCGCAATGCCAAGAAGAACAAGGCGGATACGGGCTCGGCGACGAAGGTCTATGACAATGACAATCTTCCCACTGATGGCACGTTGAGCGTAGTGGGTCCGGCTCCGCAGGATGCGGCGACGAGCGCCTCGGCCGCAAAAGCTGCAGAGACGTCGGCTGCCGACAAAAAAGCTGAGCAACAGCAAGCGAAAGATGCGCTGCAGAGGAGCATGGACGAGCAGAAGCAGAAGATTGACTCTCTCAGCAAAGAACTTGATTTGCTGCAGAGGGAGTATCGGCTGCGGGCATCCGCATTTTATGCCGACGCGGGCAATCGGCTGCGCGACTCCGGGCAGTGGGATAAAGACGAGGCACAGTATAAGTCTGACGTCGATGCGAAGCAAAAGGCGATTGACGATGCGCGCAAGAAGCTTGACGACCTACAGGAAGACGCCCGCAAGGCTGGGATAAAGCAAAAGGAGCCGGACGACACGACCGCAAATACGAACAAAAGCGCAGACACGGATAAAGACGCGGGTAAGTAGTCAGCAACCCGGGAGACGAGAAGATACGATTCCGGAGGTGATATGAATCGCCTCCGGTTTTTGTTTGGATGCGAGGTTGCTGAATAAGCGTCTGACCTTAGAGGTTAATGCGCTCGCGAATCTGGCGGGCGTGGTGCTGTCCATGCAAGAGGTGGAACTTGCGCCACTGTTCCGGAGTAAGCGGACCAAGTCTTGGATTGTCGAGAATTTGGGTGGCGAATCCGAAGCGTTGTTCGCAGGCCAGAAAACCGGCATCCATAGCTTCAATCTCCGCGAAAATTTTTGTCCGAACCTCATCAGGTGGTGTGCCTCGCGGCACGACGCGCTTCGGAGCTTCGAAGCCGTCCGGCACGTAACCTAAACCGAGCACCAGTGAGCGGGCGAAATGATGCTTGACCGTGGCACGCGTTGCGATCGGGGCCCCGCCTTCAAGGCACCTGGCAATTCCCTTGTTGGTGTTTTTGTAACTGAGGTAGAGATGCTCCAGAATCTGTTCGGCGTTCCACTTGCCGGCGGGAGCTTTGTGCATTGCGCCGTCGCTGGCGCCTTCAATGGTCGACTTCAGCTCAGCTTGCAAACGTTTCAGATAGGAATCCATGAGGACCCTCCCCACGCAAGAAACGTTGGGGCAATTCTATAGGATTCGGTGTCATGCTTCAGTACAATAATCCGCGATCATCAGCAAAGTCGATCTCTAAGGGGTGCGGAGCGGCAATGAAAAAATTCTTGGTGGCGATCCTGGCGGTAGGGCTGGCCGCGTGCTCTTCAGAACCAGCGAAACAGGCAACGACGGAGACGAGCCCCCCGAAAGCAGCGGAGCAGGTGACGGGCAACAGCGCATTCTACAAATGCTATATTTCCGCGCGCGGTTGGGCACCGGATGCACAGGGTTTCCGTGTCGAGTCATCGCTATCGAAGGGGCGTGACGGCAAAGCAAGCGAGTGGCGAGCGGGATTCGCTTCTGCCGCGCAGCATGCGACTCGAGCATATATTTGGTCAAATGGCGACATCTCGCACAGCGTGGAAGACACCTACAGTCCGAGCAATTCATCGACACTGGTTTTCAATGTTCAGTTCCTGAAGGTCGACACGGACAAAGCTTTCGCCGTCGCGCAGGAGCATGGCGGCGCGAAGCTGCTGGAGAAGAGCCCGGACACACCAGTTCTCTACATTCTCGATTGGAACCGGCAGACGAACGAGTTATTGTGGCACGTGATCTATGGGACAGACCGGGAGACTGCAGCGCTGCGGGTGGCAGTGAATGCCTCGACGGGAGATTTCTCGCGGGTGGAGAAGTAGGGCTGAGCGACGGCTAGTTGTTGGCCGGTTGTTTTTTGCCAAGTTTTTCGAGTGAGGCGCGGGCATCCTTGGCATAAGGCCCTTCTGGGAGAATCTTCAGGTATTGCTCGAAGTTCTTGCGAGCCTCGTCTTTGTCGCCAATTTTTTCCTGACAAAGAGCCAGGCGAAAAGTGGCGACCGCGTCATTTTCCTTGTAATAGAGTGCTTCCTTGTAGCGATCGAGTGCGGCTTTGTAGTTTCCCCGCTTGAAGTAGAAATTCCCCACTTCTATATCTTTCGACGCCTTCATCGGGTTCCAGGGATGGAACTCCTGCACGCTGGGGCTAGAAGGCGGTGAGGGTACGAGACCTTCCACAACGGACTTGCTATCGGGGTGTGTTTTGGCATCGTCGGGCGGAGGGGCAATGTCGGTGCGAGTCTGGTGGCTGGAGCTTTCCTGCGCATCAGGTTCATCGGCGGAGGAGCCGGAGGAATCCTGTCGGGAAGAATCTGCACTGGGCGCGGCGGAAGCTGCGGATTTGGGTGCAGGCTGAGAACTGGCAGGGGCAGACTGCGGTTGGGCTAGTACCGAGGCTGCCATCAGGCACATAAAAAGGACTGTCCACCTCATGCTCGTAATTTTAACTCGATTCCGATGGGGCGGGGTTTTGGCTCGCAACAAGACAGGGGCACTTGACTCCAGCATTGACTTATTGCGGAGGCATCAACTCATTGAACAAGCGCATGACCAGCTGATCATAGGCGAGGCTCCCGTGCTCCTGCTGGTAACGATAAGCTGCCGGCATGATTGGGTTCTGGTAGATCGTGGCTCGCAGCTCTGAGGCGAGAGCCAAGTGAGTTTTGGCGGGAGCGGCGTCGGGCGGCGGCGTCTTTTTTGTGACGTCGGGAAATGGCAGCCCTTTAGCGAGGCGATCGCGGGCAATCCGAAGGTTGGTGAATCTTTCGTGCAGTTCCTGGATGAGCTTGAGAGCTTCCAGAGCGCGGCAACCCTCTCGCAGCTGCCCATCAGCATCGAGGGCGTAGATGTTCGGCATCGTCCAGATGGACTGCATCATCTCTCGCTTCCACTGAATATTGGCCGTATTCCACAGTTGTACGCGGCGGAATGCGTGGAATTCAGGAACAGTGATCAATGTTTCTTCAGGCGCATCAATCTCCCGCACGTATTCATTCCACACATCAACAATCCGCTTCTCAGGAATCAAGCCTGAGGAGTCGGAAACGGCTGCGTATTCGGCGTGGGTGACACGTCGGCGAATCGCTAACGTTGTCCACATCCAGGATTGATGGTGGGTAAGTTGTCCTGCGACACCATCGACCAGCTTTCCGGCATCGGCTTCGGAGTGGATATTGGCGGCAAGATCGTTGAGGCGAATTGCATCCTGGCGCTCAGGCTCGTGCTGAAGGCGAATTTGTTCCTGTTTTTGTTTGATCCCGGCCTGCTGCTCGGGAGTCAAATTCGGGGCGGACAGGCCAATTGTGAGCGACGGAGAGGCCGGCGTAGCCGGACTTTCTGTGTCTTGTGGACCGGCGACAAGCAGGGCAGCGAGCGCAAGAAACGCGATCATAGTGCCTCCGCGATCAGCGGGAATTGTAACCCAATACTTTTGACACCGCCCCTTCTCTTCCAGAACCGCGCGCGCTGAATTGCGGAGCAAAAAATCAGGCCGCCCATGTGCAGGCGGCCTGTTTGGCGAAATCCTCCGGGGAGGAGGGAAACTTAGAGGGAGGGCGGATTCGCGCTGGCGGTCGGTGTCTGACCGGACGGAGTCGCGCCCTCGCCAGTGTTGGTCATGAGGCGAATGTCGACGCGGCGGTTCTTTGCGCGACCAGCCGAAGTCTTATTGGAATCCACCGGCTTATCTTTGCCGAGGCCGATCAGGTAGATCTTATAGGCCGGGATCTGTTTGTCAGCAGCGAGATATTGAATGACGGCATTGGCCCGCCGCTGGCTGAGATCATAGTTATAGTCGGCGCCACCAACCGAGTCAGTTCCGCCCTCGACCGTAATGATGTAGCCCTTAGTGGAGGCAACGCTGGAGGCGAGCTGGTCGATGGCTTCTTTGGCCTCCTTGGTGAGATTGTCTTTGTTGAAGCCGAAGTGAACCGATGTTTCGGCAACCGGTTTGTAGTTGTCGAGGTTAATGACCGTATTTTTCAGAGTGTCAACGTTCTGGCTGACGGTGTTCGCGGCCATCTGGGCTTTGTCGGCGCTACTGCCAGCTGCCAAAGCTTTCTGGTTAGCTGCGTCGGCGCTGGCTTGGGCCGCCTGGATACCGGCTTGGGCGCGCTGATCGACGTCCTTGATGTCGCGCGAGTTCTTCGCCGTCATGTCATCGAGTTCGTTGGTTTTGTTGATGAGCGGGGTGGTTTGCTGACGAGTGTAATTCTTGGTGGCGCATGCTGTGGATGCGATGGCTAAGGCAGCCAGCATCAGGGTCATAGAAATCTTTTTCATTTCCTTTGAGGGGCTCCTTCCCCAAAATGATAGCCCGATGGATTTTCTTGATCGACAGCTTCCGCTGACGAGGTGCGAACTTTAAGATGCACTCGCCTGCTATTAAAGCACGACTGATGCCAATTTGGATTTGCAGGGGTATCCGATAATGAACATGAAATCAATGACTTAGGATTACGCGGGAAAATTTAAGAATTGGAATGTACAGACAATCGAGTAAAAGCACCATGGAATTTTTATACTGCGAGGAGGATATCGAACTGTCTACTGAGTGGAAAAAGAATGTCTACGCGCGCGATTTATTAGGTAGCGCCGCCCTTGTCTCGCGTGCTTAGTCGCTGGTGTCAACCCGTCTCCAACGGTCGGTGGCGCGCAGCTGAACATCTATATGGCTGTATGAGCACGCCCTGTTACCGTTCTGCTTGCGGTCATCTTCATGTCTAACGTGGACCTTTATAATCAATCAGTGACTTCCCCGAAGATCAAACAGGTCGCCTCCGCCGATTTCCCCACTCGTTGGGGACACTTCCTTATTCACGGCTTCACCCTGCGCGCGCCTGACTCCAAAACCGAAGAAGCAGTCGCCCTTGTCATGGGAGATGTGCAGACTGGCTCGCCCCTCGTCCGCGTTCACTCCCAATGTCTCACCGGCGACGTCTTCGGATCGCTGCGT